>CAIWTN010000100.1 GCA_903915625.1 uncultured Pseudomonadota bacterium
CCGTCCTTGATGCCCTCGACAATACAACCGATCGACGTCTTGCCGGTGTAACCCGCTGCCAAGCTGGCTGGATCTGGCAATAGGCACTTAAGGAATTCCATCGGGACTACCGGTTGGCCTTTGTACATGACTGGGTCGATGCGAGTCATACCGACGTTTTGCAGTACGCGCATGTGGGTCAGGTATTCGTCACCGAAGGTCATCCAGAAGCGGATTTTCTTTAGCCCCTTGAGGTGCAGTACTAAGGACTCCAGCTCTTCATGATAGAGCAAGTAAGCTTTGCGGGGTCCGACACCTGGGAAGTCGAAGGTCTCCGAGATCGCCATTGGCTCGGTTTCGATCCATTGGCCGTTTTCCCAGTATTTACCTCTCGCCGTGACTTCGCGCAGATTGATCTCTGGGTTGAAGTTGGTGGCGAAGGCCTTGCCGTGGCTACCGGCATTACAATCGACGATGTCGACGGTGTGGATCTCGTCAAACAGGTGCTTCTGAGCATAGGCACAGAAAACATTCGTGACGCCTGGGTCAAAGCCTGAGCCTAACAGAGCCATCAGGCCTGCCTTCTCAAACTTCTCGCGGTAAGCCCACTGCCATTTGTATTCAAACTTCGCGACGTCTTTGGGCTCGTAGTTCGCAGTATCTAGGTAATTAACGCCAGCCTCTAGGCAGGCATCCATCAAGGTAAGGTCCTGATACGGAAGAGCAACATTCAAAACCAGGTCTGGCTTCACCTTACGGATCAGCGCCACAGTCTCTGGGACGTTGTCGGCATCGACTTGAGCGACATCAATAGTCCGGCCCGTCAACGCTAGGACGTCGTCCCGAATGCGCTCGCAGCGCGCCAGTGTCCGGCTAGCTAACGTAATATGTTCAAAGACTGCAGGTACTTGCGCACATTTGTGGACTACCACACCGCCGACGCCACCGGCACCGATGATCAAAACGCGACCCATCGCCTCTCCTCTTTTTTCAGAAGCTCATAAAACCGTACCGCTCTCTAGCGCGACGGACGTTCGCCCGCAACTGCTTTTTCACAACTAAGACCAGAACTCACGGTAGCTTGGGCGAAGCATCCGGGCGCAGAGCTCCCGGACCTAACTTTTATCCAACGCACGAATGTTTCTCAGCCCGAGACAGTCCGGGTTTTTCATCCTTCTGCTGGCTCAGATTCAGGGGTCTCAGGGCCTGTTGTCGCAGGCGCCGGATCTAGTAGAGCTGCGGGTTTTGCGCGTTCCCAGATCTGGTTAAACCGCTCAACGTAGCGGGCCACGACCTCAGGTTTATCTAGATAAATTTGATTCTCGTTATTGGCCAGGGTTGCGTGATTGGTGAAATTAAAACTACCAGTCTCCAACATCAACCCATCGCGGATGATAAATTTGTTGTGCATCACTCCACGTTGGCGACCGTAGCGCACGTTAACCCCCGCTTTGATCAGCGTGGTCACCAACGAGTGTTCGCCCTTGCTTTGACGCAGGTCCACCACAACACGAACCGGCATGCGCTTCGCCGCGAGGGCGATATGGTGCACCAACTGATCCAGATTAATATCGTAAACCGCAATATCTAGGCTCTTTTTAGCACCCTGCAAAAACTTGACTAATTTGGTACCGCACGGCTCTTCGGGCGAAAAGCACACCTCAAAAGCCACAGGCTCGGCTGTCGTCGCCAACTCACTGGCACTCCCCGGTTGCGGCCGTGATTTTTGCTTGTTGCGACGAGCCCAAGCTGGGAGCGACACCGTAACAAGCAGACCAAGCACCATTAACGATCGTACCGAACGCGACATAGACACCTCCTGTGTGTAACCATCCTGCCTGTGGGGAGCTGAAATGCAACCGACAAGCACGGACCAGTTCGCCCGTCGGTGCTGCGACACCGGCTATGTTAGGTTTTTTTAAACGAATTGATTGGAGAATCTCAACTCCTTCGGTATCCTCGGGCGGATCCATCAACATCGGACCGCGGCACCCGGCAGGTGCTGCCAGTGCGGAGACAGCCCTTGAGTACGCAAAAATCAGACACCAGTGGCAATGACCTTATGAGCAAGATCGTCTCGCTGTGTAAGCGGCGCGGCTTTGTTTTTCAAAGTAGCGAGATCTACGGCGGTTTGAAATCCTGCTACGACTACGGTCCACTCGGTGCTGAGCTTAAACGCAATATTGCCGCAGAATGGTGGCGCAGCATGGTGTACGAGCGCGACAACATAGTCGGCCTCGACGCCTCGATCATGATGCACCCGCAAGTCTGGCAAACCTCTGGGCATTTGTCTGGCTTCTCCGACCCGTTGGTCGACTGCCTGAACTGCAAAGAGCGGTTCCGTGCCGACAAGGCGCCCCGTGCCGAGCCCGGCAGCAGCGTTAACTTCGTAGCCGGCGGCAAATCTGGCGGAGCCAAGCTTACCGCCCCCGTAACCGATAAGGGGTACGTCTGTCCGCAGTGTGGAGCCCCGACTCTGAGCGACGAACGGCAGTTCAATTTAATGTTCCGGACATCGTTGGGCCCAGTAGATCCGCTCACTGAGGTGGCGCGCGAACTCGATGGCAAAGCGTTACCAGCAGCAAAAATCCGCGAGATGCTCGAAGATGCGGCGCGCAAAAGTGTAACCTACCTGCGGCCTGAAACGGCGCAGGCGATGTTTGTCCAATTCTTAAACGTCCAGCAGTCGATGTCGATGAAGGTACCATTCGGCATCGCGCAAGTCGGGAAATCATTCCGCAACGAAATCGTCACCGAACACTTTATCTTCCGCTCGTGCGAATTTGAGCAGATGGAGATGGAATTCTTCTGCGAACCAGGCACACAAAAAGAGTGGATGACCTATTGGCGCGACGAACGAATGGCCTGGTATCATCGTTATGCCAACGACAAAAATGCGTTCCGTCTGCGCGCACACGAGGATGACGAACTCGCCCACTACAGCGACGAATGCTACGACGTTGAGTACATGTACCCATGGGGCTGGGGCGAACTCGAAGGCATTGCCTCCCGCACCGACTATGACCTCAGCCGTCATGCCGCCGAATCAGGCGTAAAACTCAGCTATTTCGATCAGCAAAAAACCGATCCAGCGACGGGCAAGCCAGGTTGGCGCTATGTCCCTTACGTGATCGAACCGGCAGCCGGGCTCACTCGCTCCGTGCTCTGTTTCTTAATTGATGCGTATGCTGAGGAAACCGGCGTCGATGCAGAAGGCGAGAGCAAAACCCGCGTACTTTTGAAACTGCATCCAAGACTCGCTCCTTACAAAGCCGCGATCTTGCCTTTGGTAAAAAAAGACGGGCAACCTGAAATGGCGATGGAGTTAGTGAAGGAATTTCGCCGCCTCGGTATCAACGTCAGCTACGACGACAAACAGTCTATCGGCAAACGCTACTCACGACACGATGAGATCGGCACCCCATACTGTTTGACGATCGACAACGACTCGGTGAAGGACGGAACGCTGACCTTGCGCGACCGTGATACAGCTAAGCAAGTGCGGCTTCCTGTCGCCGAGGCAGTGGCTGCAGTCAAGGCTCGCCTGGACGCAGGGATGTGAGGAAGAGCCAGGGAATATACGGGTAAAAGCTAGGGATGGAGCTGTGGTGGGAACACGATGGCTCCTAGGAAATGACAACAATGATGCAAAGGATGCATCGTGATGGCAATCTCCCCGTTCCAAAAAACTCGCGCAGAATACCAACCGCAAGCACCCAGCTGCCTGCAAGATTTGCAACAACTGCAATCCCGTTTCGCCAGTATGCAGCCGCAATTGTCTGCGGATGCGAAGACAGCTTCCGCACTGGGCGAACTATTCCCCCACACTTTTAAGCAGACTGAGCGAGGCTTGATCGAGTTCGGGGCTTTTGGTGATTCCGCTAAGAATCCGGGTGAGGCTCGCGCACTCCACGTAGGAGTGGTGCTTTCTGGCGGACCTGCACCAGGCGGCCATAACGTGATTTGGGGCATAGTGGATGCGATTCGCAGTTTATCGCCGCGGGGACGAGTGACTGGCTTTCGCGGCGGACCGGCTGGAATCCTCGCCAACGATGCGATGCAGCTGAGCGCCGACTCGGTTCAGCCCTACCGCAACTCCGGCGGTTTTGACCTGCTCGGTACTAGCCGCAGTAAAATTGACACACCGGAAAAGTTGGCAAAGTGCCGCTCGGTGCTTGAGGGACTTGAGTTAGACGCACTCGTCATTATTGGCGGCGACGATTCCAACACCAATGCCGCCGTTCTTGCCGAATATTTGGTTGGAGTAGGCTCTGCCGTTACCGTGATAGGAGTCCCTAAAACTATAGATGGCGACATGCAGAACGCACTCGTGGAAACTACATTTGGCTTTGACTCCGCAGTGCGGGTTTATGCTGAATTAGTTTCAAATATCAGCCGAGACACTTTGAGCGGTAGGAAATACTACCATTTTGTCCGTCTCATGGGCCGCGCTGCCAGCCACATAACGATGGAAGTTGCACTTCAAACTCAGCCAACCATTGCGCTGATCGCGGAGGAAGTTGCGGCGAAAAAACAGACACTTTACGCGATTGTTACCCAGATTGCTGAAGTCGTAAAAGAACGTGCAGATCAGGGCAAACACTACGGTGTGATCTTAGTTCCAGAAGGAATCATCGAGTTTATCCCAGAGATGCGCGCACTGATCAGCGAACTTAATCAGATCATCGCAGAACATCACGAATACCTGGCGTCCTTGAGTGGCTTCACCGAGCAAAGCGAATATCTACACCGCAAACTTTCTCGGGACACATCCTACACATTTTCTGGTTTACCCATTGATATTCAGCGCCAGTTGCTGATGGACCGTGACCCGCACGGCAATGTAGCTTTGTCTCGCATTGAGACCGAAAAGCTACTGATCGAGCTTCTTGTAAGCCATTTGAACGAGGAAAAAGCGGAAGGCCGTTACCGTGGCAATTTTGGTTATCAGCATCACTTTCTCGGCTACGAAGGCCGGTGTGCAGCTCCAACCAATTTTGATGCTAACTATGCCTACAGTCTTGGGCGCACTGCCGCCGCTTTAGCCTCGACGCGAGCAACGGGCTATATGGCCGTAGTGCGTAATTTAAGCAATAATAAAGCTGAGTGGCAAGCTTGCGGGGTGCCACTGCTAGCCATGATGACCCTGGAGCAGCGCGGCGGAACCACCAAACCTGTGATCAAAAAGACACTGGTTGACCTTGATGGTCCGGCGTTTCAATACTTCGCGGAGCAGCGCAAAAGTTGGGTGCATGCAGACGATTTCAGATATGCTGGACCAATCCAGTACTTTGGTCCGTTAGCTTTAACCGATCGAATACCTCTGAGTTTGGCTTTACAGCATGGCGGATCGCCACTCACGAACTGGTAATAGATTTGCTAAGCTTAGGTTGGATTAGCGAGGATAAGAGGCAATGGTAGACGGCAAACAAGATACGAGTAAACCAAGCAACAACCAGGGACGTAGCGGCCGGCGACGGCGGCGAGGTCGAGGCGGCAATAAGTCAGGCGCTGATAGACAAGCTGATGCCGCTAACGGCAGCACGGCTGGCAATACTGTTGGTGGCGGGAACAGAAATAGGCCGCCTGAAGGTCAGTCGCAGCGCCCACAGAATCGAGGGCAAAAGCCGCAAGGCGCTAAAAACAACAAGGGCAATCAGCAACAAAAAGCGCAGCGTCCACCAGAAGCGCAACGCAAGGGCGAACGCAAGCAGGAGCTGGAAAAACCGGAACCTCCGTTTGTACATGTGGAGAAGCGCTACGGCGTCGTGATCTACGACACCATCCAGGCTGCGCGCGCTGATATTCCAACCTTGACCGAGAAGATCAACGATGTCGATCAGCTCAACGTGGTCATAAGGGCTGAGGGGCATATGGATGACCCAGAGCTCACGACGATTCCAAAAGTGAAAGTGTTCGCAGGTACCGCTTGGACTTTAATTCATGAGCGCCGTCTCCACGACGGCTGGTACGACAGTCCGCGCTGAGACTCAATCAAAGTCTTCGTCGTCATCCAGCTGGAGTAGAGGCCCCTGCAAGATACCAAGGCGATTGCCGCGTCCGTTGCGCTGCGAGTTTAGCCGAGGGATGATCATCATCCCTGTGTCGGACTCCTCGATACTGAAGTCATCAGCCAAAGGCTCGACATTGTCGAAACTTTGGTTGTATGTCTCGAGAAAGCGCGAAACTCTGGCCGATGGTTGGTCCTGGCGTTCACTGTCACGGTCTACGGGGCCGTAGGAGCCTAAGGAACTACCTGCATCGTCAGATGGAGTTTCAGCGGCTGGCTCAGCAAAACCAAGAGTCACCGACTCATCACCTTTCGCAATCACAACACTGCGCGATAGTACATTCTTCAGGGTGAAACCAAACTCTGAGGGAATGGGATCGCCGATTGTGAGGGTATACGAGCGCTGCGTCACGTTATTGCGCAGGACCGCAATCCCTGTCGGAGCCTGATTAGGTAGTGGATCGCCGGCGATAACCCCTACCACAGACCAACGTTCGCCAATTGCCACAGGGGCATTAGTAGCGGCGCCGGCGGTAGCCGCTGCACCTAGCAAAAGGAGCGTGATTAAACGCGATGTAACTCCCATACTCAACCTCACCCAACCTTGCCAAACTGGGGCTACGTGGCCCACTTATGGCTAGTTATCGGTAGCTGAGCGTTAGTAATTAGGTGAGAGCTCTGAGTAAGATTTTGGCATTAAAAACAAAACAGCCAAACAATCCGTCAGCGTCCCGTAAGTTTGTGGAGAGGCTTTTGGTCCTCAAAACTGACTTGCATCGGTCCGAGTGGAGTATCAAATTCCGCATTGGCAATCAGCAGGGCTGTTGGCGCTGACGGTTTTGTCAGCAAATCCCGCACCAACTTTACCGCTTGGTCCCCACTGACCGTGAGTGGCAGCTTGACCAGTTGCCTACCCTCACTTGGGATGCTAACCCGGTTGGCGAGCTCACCTTTGGCAACCGGTATGCCAGCAGCCATCAATCGGTAGTTCAGCTTGGAAAAGTGCAGGTCAAAACTATTTGGATTCTCGATACTTAAGGACACCACAAGATCAACGCCGGTAAAACTTAGGCGGGTGATGGCGGCATCAACGAATGTCACTTTGGGCTGCCTTACGCCCAGGCCAACCAACTCCTGCAGGTAAGTACAGCCGGCAAGCAGGGTCAAGGCGGTCGCAAGAGCTAGCCCCGCAACCACCGGTATTGCCTTAAATCTTGACTGTGTTGACGGCTGATTCATCGCACTAATAGTAGCGCCAAGCACAGACTTTGTCACCCCTGCGGACGCATGAGCGGGAACAGCACAGCCTCTTTAATATTATCTTGGCCGCACAAGATAGCCACGAGACGATCGATACCGATACCCACACCAGCCATTGGTGGAAAGCCATGCTCCATGGCCAAGACAAAGTCATCATCCATCGGCATCGCCTCATCGTCACCTGCTTGACGAGCCTGCGCCTGCTCTTCCAGACGCTGCCGCTGATCGAGCGGATCCACTAACTCGGAGTAAGCCTTAACCAGTTCAACTCCACCGACGAGAAGTTGAAAGATGTCGACGTAGTTAGGATCGTCGGCATTTTTGCGCGCCAGCGGTGCCATTTCGGCAGGATATTTTGTGACAAAGCACGGCTGAATCAACTTCGGGCGGGAAACTTTTTTGTACAGAGCGTCAATCAAATTAGCCCAGCTAAGCGGCTCAAGATCTTCAGAATAAAGATCCCGACTCTTTGCTGCCGCGAGCAGTGATTCCCGGGTCGTAAGCTGAGTGATATCCAAATCGGCATCGCGGGCAAGCAGATCTGCCAAAGTGTAAACCGGCCATTCGCCAGCGAAATCGATCGCATGACCACGCACATTCATAGTCGTCGTACCGAAACCGTCCTCAATGACCTTACGCAACATTTTAGTGACAAAGCGCCGCTGGTCATCCCAGTTCCAGTAAGCAGCGTAGAACTCCAGCATGGTGAAATCTTGCAAGTGAGCGTGCGAAATCCCTTCATTCCGGAAGCAGCGCGCAAATTCAAACACTCGGTCCATACCACCACCAACGAGACGCTTGAGCCAGGTCTCGGGAGCAATCCTCAGGGTACACTCGATATCAAGTGCATTATGGTGTGTGTAAAAAGGTCGCGCCAAAGCGCCCGAAGGAGTCGTTTGCAATACCGGCGTCTCGACCTCGAGAAAGCCTTCATCCTCTAAGACCCAGCGCAGCACACGAATCACGGCAATGCGCTTAAGGGCCACGTCGCGGGCCTCGTCGTTCATCACGAGATCGAGATACCTCTGGCGATATCGGGTCTCTACATCTTCGATGCCGTGGAATTTCTCTGGCAGCGTTTGAATTGCTTTATTTAGAAGCGCAAAGTGACGAACTTGAATCGTCAACTCGCCGGTTCGCGTGATGAAGAGGTCGCCTTCAACACCAACGAAATCACCGATAGACACATCGTCTTTGAAACCTTCAAAAATACCGGCGCTGTCACCACCCTTATTCAGATAGACCTGTATGCGCCCAGTAACGTCATGAAGTTGAGCGAAGATGGCCTTTCCCATCTCACGCTTAGCCACGACGCGACCAGCCGTTTTCACGGCTACCTTTGTGCCTTCCCCGTGGGTAGGCGACACATGTTCGCGCAAGGCATGCACTGCTGCTGCGGTGTGCGTTTTGTCAAAGCGATCTTGAAATTTGCCGGCCGAAGCAGCGTCACGGTATTGCTGTGTCTTAAGTTCCACGATTTCGCTAGCCACGGCTATCACTCCCAAAATTTAGAAGCAGACAAATACGACTGCACGGTCAACTAGTAGGCGGGCGTTATGATGCGGCACACAGGCTAGAGCCGCAAGGAAAAATCACTCTGGATCCCAAGGCAAACGCACGGCCTGGGCAGGGCGTGGCTGCTTTGCAGCGCGCTGCCTCTTTGCCGCGGCCACATCTGCGGCAAGACCGTCAGTAACCGCCGTAATTTTATCAATGCAGGACGGTTCTAACCAGGCCAATGGCGAGCGAGCTTTGAGTCCGGCCAGTCGCTGAGCAAAAAAGTCCTTGGTATTGCCGTAGGCTTTTTCGCTCTGAGCCGAAAGTTGCTGCTGCTGACGCGGCAACAGCTCAACAAACATAGGTACCAAACTGCTATAAGCATACCCAATCAGCGTCTCTAACTGCTCTGCGACATGGGGCTCCCACAGCCCATCTACACCGCCAATACAGAGGAGATTAGGGGCACCATCACTAGCCGGCGGAAGCACTTCCCCAGCCGGTGTTCGTCCCAAAATCACCACATGAGGCCTTAACCCAAAGCGCCAAGCAGCGGTCATCGCCACGGACCAAGCTGATAGTAATTGAGGGGAGTTCCCCGCCTGCTGGGTCGCCCCTCTAGCCAAAGCCGTAGCCGCCGACTTGGCGACCCCGTTCGCAGTTTCAGGAAGGCGCTTGTTCCAGCCCAAACCTCGCCGTGACCTGGATGCTGCTATATCCGCAAGACGCTGGCGACATGCCACCATCTGAGCCGAATCTAGCGCCAGCTGCCGCCAAGCCGTGGCCGCGCCATCGGCGTCTTGACGAACCCACGTCTGGTAAACCTTGCGCGCGAGGCGCAGCCGGTGCGACATATGGCAGGCAACGGTGACCGTCGCCGCTGCATTGAGGCGGAGTCCACTGCCGCTGCAGCACGTAAAGAAGTTGGCAGAGGCAACGATAGCTTCCGACGTAAGTTCAAGCCCAGGCAAAACCCCGGGATAGCGCGGATCACTCAGCTGAGCCAGTAGGCAGCTAGCTCCTTTAGCGATCATGGAGCGGCTCCGCGCCGATTTTCATCGCGGCGGAAATCGTCGCCTTTAAGTTCGACAAAACTGCACATTTCTCCCAGCCGAGAGAACATCCGCGGTCCGATACGCTGCTCCAAATTCACGTAGCGATCGGAAGCAAAAGCATTCGTACCACTGCCAGGACCTTCGTCTAAGCTTGCATTGGCATCAAAGCTACGTCCTCGCAGACGATAGTTGGTGGAAGCGATGATTGGCTTGTTCTGATTGTATCGACCGCAGACCAGCTGATCGAGGATGGTCAACTCGAAGTCATTGTTACGGCCTTTGCCCAGCTCATCGATGAAAAGCACGTCTACATTGATCAGTGGGGCTAACTGGGCCGCATCGGCTTTACCCTGCGAAAAACCTGCCTTCAGCTCTCCTAGGAGTTGAAAGAAATCGGTAAACCGCACGCTTAAGCCACGTTCAGCAAAGTCTTTCGCCAGACTAGCCAGGATAAATGTCTTACCGACTCCTACAGGCCCCTCAAGAATCAGGCCCTTGGCGGCGCTCGTCCCGACGTTCGACCCAGGCCTTGATCCCGCCAAACTGAAGCGACTGCGCCACGCCTTAAGCTCGGCGATCACCTGTTGTCCGTTGCCCGAGAAATTACGAAACCGCTCAAGTGACGCGGCCGCATAACGCGCCGGAATCATCCCAGCATTGATCAAGTTTGCCACCACGTTTGGGGGCGGATTCCGGCAAAGACGCGAGTCATTGCCGTCCATGATCCGCGCTCGCCCCAGACAGGCCGCGCAACTCACAACACAGTCGCATAATGTAGCGTGAGTAAGGGCCCCTTGCATGCCGAGTTTGTAGCCGCGACCACCACAACAGGTCAAAGCTCGGCTCAGATTGCAAGTCAGAGCTGGTGCGGTGGTATTACCGACGGCACTGAAATCGCGACTGATTTTGATCCGCTTTTCTTGGCTGTCACCTTCAGACATGCTTAACGCTGAGCCCCATCATAATATTTCGGTCCGCGGCCGACTTGACTGCTGTAGCCAAGTCTTAACGCAAACTCGCCGGACTGGCCAGGGGCAGGGGCACTGGTCCGGCGGATAAATCTGGATTGTCTTTTATTTCGGCAGGTTAAGATTGACTGGTTCACCCCGAGGCTGGCGGTTCAGATCATGCCTAACCTTGCTGATCGTCTGATAGACCACGCGGCGGACCCGGTTTGCAGCTCCAAGCGGACGGTGCTCCGGCAGAGAGTGCCAAGGAGTGAATGACAGGTTATCGCAGTAGTCGCGCTGAGCGGGGGTATCAAATACCTGCTTGGGAATAGTGATGGTAGCGACTTTGTAAAATGGAGCCTCTTTCTCACTCCACTCAATCATCGAGTTTTCTACATCAAAACTTTGATCAGGCCGCGGCTGCACTAAAAATTCGTAGCAGATATCGCCCTTTGATAACGAGTCCACTAAAGCGAGGCGCATATAGTCTGGGTCAGGGTTTTTCGGTGGTTGCGTGTTATCAACGGCCTGACAAGGCCTAGCGGAAAATTTTACCGCCTGCTTAAGCTGCCCATTGCCAAGACGGTAAGGTGTTTCCGACCAGTATCGTTCCTGTGCCGGATTGGCCATTTTTTGAAACAGAATCTTAGCCAATATCGACGCACCGTCGATTCCTAGCGGAATAATGGCCGATGCTACACCAAGTGGGTTAGTACTATTCAATCGGCGCATCAGTTTGACGTAATCACGCGGGTCTTTGTTGAAGAAGACTGGATAATTGATCAAGAGAAAATCCTGAGTCTGAGCTTGGCGTTCGTCCTCTAAAATTTTAGCGCCTGGGACATCGACTAATTTTAAGGCCATCCCCCGTCCGTCGCCGTCAATATCTGGCTTTTTAGGATCAGAGCTCCCATTCGAGAAGCGAATCCATGCCGGATAGGATTTACCAGGGACAAATACGCCTTGCGCCAGTGCTGGCGGTAGTTCCGGCAGCACGTCAAACCGCGCACGAACGCATCCGTGTGCTTTTGGATGCGCATCTCGACGGGCAACTCCACCACTTGCCGTCGCTCGCCTGCGCACGGACTCGGCAATAGCATCAGCCACATCTTGCCCAGCCCCCGCCTCACCGTCCCATAGAAACTCTCCGAGCTCCGAATCTATTTCGATCGCTGGTTGATCGACAGCGCTTTGGCTTTTCGCATCACTTTTAGAGCCACCTGTCTTGCAACTTAGGGTCAGAGCAGTACAAGTGGTGACAAATAAATGCAGCCTCTTCATAAGGGACTCCTGTATCGTCGGTTCGGTGCGTAATTGACTAGCTTGGTGTTGGTCAGATGCTAGCGCATCCGGAAGAGCAGTGCCACATTTACGGAATCCCGCACTAAACTTTGCTGGCTGTAGTCGATTCCATGTGACGCAGCTGCACTGGAAAAAATGCAGACTGAGGGTTACCCTTATGGCTGAGACTTGCCGAGTTGCAGCAGAGGGAGCGCACATGCTGGTGGTTGGATCTATACGAATTCCCGTGCGTGAGTTTGAATTTAGCTACGCACGTGGCTCCGGCCCTGGCGGCCAAAACGTCAACAAAGTAAACAGCAAAGTGTTACTAACTTGGGACTGCACGTCCTCGCCCAGTCTTTCACCGTCAGTTCGCCAGCGTTTTCTCGAGCGCTATGCCAGCCGACTACGTAGCGACGGAGTGTTACTTCTGAGCAGCGATCGCTTTCGCGACCAGAAGCGCAATGTCAGCGACTGTCTAGAAAAGTTGGCTGAGATGCTTGAGGCAGTCCGCGTGGCCCCGATCGCTCGCCGCGCCACCAAGCCAACCAGAGGCAGCAAAGAGCGTCGTCTCGCGGGCAAAAGTCAGCAAAAAGCTAAAAAGGAACGCCGCCAGAGGCCAGATTACTAAACCACGACAGGCACTTAAACCGACACCTAAGAGTTGAATGAGCCGAATTGGCCTGGTTTTTTTTTCATCAGCATGCGTAACCCCTTAATATCACTGGATCTCACAATAGGTATCCAGTGACTGGCTGACCAGCCAACTTCCATTTTTCTCGCCAAGATATTGATTTTAAAGACTTTATGTCGCCCCCTGCATAATACTGGAAGGCTCTTCACCCGGCATTTACATTGGTAAATAACAAGTCCGGAAGGGCAGATCTGAAAAACATCGTGGAAGGCATGTGTGCTTTATCACGCTGAGATCGGTATGCCAACGCGGCTATGGACGGCCGCTGCGACTGGAACGATCACTTGTACGCAGGAGGAGTGAATTATGAGAATGCAGGCATCCCGGGCGTCGAAAGTTTGGGCCCTTGGCTTCAGCAGCCTTTTGATGGCTAGCTCCGCCAGTGCTGTTACAGCACCGTCGGAAGCGGACAGCTCTTTGAGCGGTATTGCTGCATCTAAAATTGGCATTCGCACCCTGCGCACGGAAGAGCGCGAGTCACTTACGGAATCACTGAACAGTTTAGCCGCAGGTGGTCAGGCCGCAGTGAAGCTAGATGGCCGCTCTGGTGCACCCCGCCTTATCAGCGGAGCTCCACTGATGTTCACATCGTCGCTGACAGACGCGACTGAAGACGACTACATCAGAGTCGCACGTCGCTACGTCGAAGAGCATGCTTCGGAGCTTGGTTTCAGCCCGAGCGATATGAAACTAAATGCCAATGCCACGTTACTAGCTAATGACGTTCAGTTTGTGAGCTTTAAGATCCTGCGCAATGGCATAGAGATCCAAGATGCTAATGTCGACTTCCGCTTCAAAAATGGCGCACTCGTCCAAGTCGCCAACAAGTCTTATAGCGAAGCGAAAGTAGCCGCAGGCGCTGATGATCACCTTGACCTTCAGGGTGTAGTTGAGAAAGCTCTGACTCCTAAGTCGGTCGCCATGACTCGCGAATTATACCGCGTAGTCCCTGAAGGCAGAGGCTACAAGCTAGTTCGCGTAGCAGAGTTCAACACCCTGACGCAAAACAATAAACTTTATGTCGTTGAAGTAGATGCGGCAACTGGCGAAATGTTTGAAGTGCGTCCTACCGAGTTCAATTTTGACGGCGTCGCTAAGGGCGAAGTCTACGAACGGACTTACTACAAACAAAAGGCCGTCACACTGCCGTACCGCGACCTCTATATTAGCTTTGATGGCGGCGGCATCTCGACCGACGGCGACGGTAAATTCACCGGCCTACCCAACAAGGCAGAGCCAGCAGTTAAGGGATTCCAAGGCAAGTTGGTCAATGTCGAGCCTAGCTCTGGTGAGCTCGTCAATGTTGATGGTGACAAAGCCGGCAACAGCTGGACTCTAGAATTCAAGCGTTCCTCTAATGAAGATACGTCTGCTGACAAGGCAATGGCTCAGTCGATGACCTTCTACCACTTGAACAAAGAAATCCAACACGCTAAGCGCTGGATCAACGCCAAGTGGCTTAACAAACAGCTAACCGCAAATGTAAACATCGAAGAAAGCTGTAACGCATACTGGGACGGTTCGACAGTTAATCTGTTCTCGGCTGGCAATGGTTGCGCCAATACCGCTCTGATCGCCGACGTGTTCTACCACGAGTGGGGCCACGGCTTGCACGCTAATACCAGCGGTATCGATGACCGCGCTTACTCGGAAGGTTTCTCGGACGCTTGTGCGTTGCTCTTAACTCGCAATAACTTGGTCGGACCAGGCTTCCGCCTATCCAACGGTGCGCCAGTTCGCGACTTGAAGACGATGAAAGTCTATCCTAAGGATTCAAACACTGAAGTCCACCAAGAAGGCCTGATCATCGCTGGCGCTTACTGGGACTTGTTTGTCGAGCTGAAAGCACAGCACGGCGAAGACAAAGCAGTTGAAGTACTCTCAAACTTCGTGCTCAAGTCGATCTTCACCACGCATTCCTACACCGATGTGTATGATGCTCTGCTGACCATCGACAGCAAATCGGGCAAAAGCAACGACAAGTCGGAAAACTTTTGCTCGATCAACAAGTCGTTCAGCCGGCATGGCCTAGCTAAGCTAGATAAGACCTGTGACGCAACCTAAGCTTTGATCTATGCGAGTTAATAGCCTCACCTCATCCGAGGTGAGGTCGAGACAGGGGAAGCGCTGTGAAGCGGTTCCCCTTTTTCTCGTCTAGCGGCGAGCGGCAAAGTACTCGGCTAAGCGGCTCGCGATATTATCGCGAGTCTTTTTCCAGGCGGGACGGGCCGAGGCATGCTCGTACCAGGCAGCCAATCGCGGATAATCGCGCAGGGAAATTTGAGCGGCCTTGTGTTCTGCGAGCACCGGCAAAAGCACCACATCAGCGAGTGTAAATTCGGGACCAGCTAGGAAAGTCCGACCCGAGAGCCACTGCTCAAGACGCAGCAGTCCAGTGGGTAGCTTAGACTGCGCCTCAGCAATCGCCGCTTGGTCCGGTACAAGTCCCATCCTTGGTGCAGCGCTAAAATTCCAGACCAAGGGCAAAATCCAGCGGTTAACGTGTGCCTGAATAAACTCAGTCACCATATCAACCTGGGCGCGGTCCTCAAGATTCGCCGGGTAGAGAT
This sequence comes from uncultured Pseudomonadota bacterium, assembly GCA_903915625.1. GTDB lineage: Bacteria > Bdellovibrionota_B > Oligoflexia > Oligoflexales > CAIYRB01 > CAIYRB01. Next base: position 15,297 of record CAIWTN010000100.1, read on the forward strand.
AGTTGGCATGATAGCGGTCGACCAGATAACGCAGGATGGCGTTGGACTCACCCAGACCAAAGCCGTTCAATTCAATAGCTGGAACCTTGCCAAAGGGGTTCACCCGAGCCAGCTCCGCTTTGGAGCGCGGATCGGAAAGGTTAACCTCATGATACTTATATGGAATACCGGCTTCCTCGAGGAGATAGTGGACCTTGGCCACGTAGGGCGACACTGGATTGCCGTAAAAGTTCAACACAGAAAGCCTCCTTGCTGAATTATAAGAGCACACAAGCCCCCAGAAAGACGTTCCCTGGAGCCATCTCCCTCGACTATAACCCCTGGCATGGGCGATGCACTGCAAAACTTTGGTTTTCACCGCATTACTGCGCGGTGGTTCGAAGCGCGTTTTGGGCGACCGACAACGCCGCAGCGCGATGCTTGGCCCCTTATTGCCCAGGGCCTTGATACGCTGGTAGCAGCACCAACAGGCTCAGGCAAAACGCTCACGGCATTTATGGTGGCCATCGACCGCCTACTGCGCGAAGCCCTTGCAGGGACCCTGCAAGACCAAACAGAGATTCTCTACATCTCGCCGCTAAAGGCCTTAGCGAGTGACGTTAGGCGAAATCTAGAAATTCCGCTCGCAGAGATTCAAGCCTGCGCCGAACAAGAAGGCACCCCAGTGCGCGGTATTAGGGCTGTGGTGAGGTCAGGCGACACGCCAGCCAGTCAACGCGCGTCGATGCTCAAACGCCCACCTCACATCTTAGTGACGACACCGGAATCGCTTTATCTACTGCTCACCAGCGTCAAAGGCCGAGTCATGCTCGCCAACGTGAAAACGGTGGTGATTGACGAAATTCACGCTTTGGCACGCGATAAGCGCGGCTCTCACCTTAGCTTATCGTTGGCGCGTTTAGACGACCTGTGCAAAGAGCGGCCGCAACGAATCGGCCTATCCGCGACACAAAAACCAATCGAAGAAATCGCTGCTTTTCTCGTCGGAAATGAGCCTCGCACGCCACAACCTGATGGTCCTTGCGCCATTGTCGACGGCGGGCATCAGCGCGACCTAGACCTAGCTATCGAAGTACCACCGTCGGAACTTGCCACAGTTTGCTCGCAGGAGCAGTGGCAAGAAGTCTACGAGCGCATTTGCGCGCTGATTGCTGAGCACCGCAGCACGTTGATCTTTGTCAATACACGAAAACTTGCGGAGCGCGTTGCTTTTCACCTGTCCCAGCAACTAGGCGAAGAAAATGTAACAAGCCATCACGGCAGCCTGTCGAAAGAGCTGCGGACGGCCGCTGAAACTAAACTTAAAGCTGGCGAGCTTAAAGCGATCGTAGCAACAGCATCGCTCGAGCTAGGGATCGACATTGGCGCTATCGACCTCGTCATACAAATAGGCTCACCGCGAAGCATCGCGACATTTTTACAGCGCGTGGGACGCGCCGGCCACAGCATAGGTGCGACCCCCAAAGGACGACTCATAGCCCTGACCCGCGACGAACTCGTCGAATCGATGGCCCTCATTCGTTCGGTAAAGCGCGGTCATCTAGACCGAATCATCATCCCTGAAGGCCCGCTCGATATTTTGGCACAGCAAGTAGTGGCTGAAGCGGCTGCGCAGGAACATCACGAAGACCACCTCTTCGACATTATGCGGCGTGCTTACCCTTACCGCAATCTGACACGCGAACACTTTTCTGAAGTGATCGCTATGCTTTCGGTTGGTTTTGCTGGCGGTAAACAGCGCTTTGCTTACGTCCACCATGACCGCCTAAGCGGTAAAGTGCGGACTCGGCGAGGTGCTCGCCTAGCAGCGATTACTAGCGGTGGGGCCATTCCGGAACTCGGCGATTACCGAGTCGTCAACGAGGCAGACGGCTCATTCATCGGCACGGTGAATGAAGATTTTGCCATCGACAGCAGCCGTGGTGACATCTTTCTCCTTGGCAACAACTCCTGGCAGATCGCAGGTGTGCGCGGCACTGATATGATCGTCCGCGACATGCACGGAGCACCGCCAAGCATTCCGTTTTGGATTGGCGAGGCTCCTGGCCGCACGCCAGAATTATCACAGGCCGTGTCCGAAATTCGCGATGAAGTGGATAGCAGGTTAACTCTGCCGATTGTGCCGGAAGATCCACTGTTTCACTTGGAATCTCTGTCACAACTCGGAGATAGCGTACCGGCTCCTTATATAGATGCCTGCGAGTGGCTGCAGGAGGCGACTGCTGCGAGCCCCTGGGCAAGCCTGCAAGTGACTCACTATATGGCAGTAGAGAAGGCAGCGCTTGGCGTCTTGCCTACCCAAACTAAAGTAGTCTTTGAGCGGTTTTTTGACGCCAGTGGCGGGATGCAACTGGTCATTCATGCACCATTTGGCATGCGCATCAATAAAGGCTGGGGACTGGCACTGCGCAAGCGCTTTTGCCGCAGCTTTGACTTTGAGCTCCAGGCTTCCGCTGATAACGACGGCATCGTACTTTCTCTTGGGCCGCAGCATAGCTTTCCTATCGATCAGTTATTCAGCATGCTAAACCCAAACAACATTACCAAACTACTCGAGCAAGCTATCTTGCAAGTGCCGCTTTTTCAGATCCGCTGGCGTTGGAATGCCACGCGTGCACTCGCTGTCCTACGGCGTCACAGCGGTCAACGAGTTCCTCCCGCACTGCAGCGCTTTCGTGCCGACGATCTAATGACAGCGGTATTTCCAGCACAAACGCAATGCCAAGAGCATGTCACGGGCGATATAGAACTCCCCGATCACCCACTGGTACGCCAAACCATGTATGACTGCATGCACGAGGCCATCGACCTACCAGAACTCATTAAAGTGATGGAGCGGATCACGAGCGGCGATATTGAGCTGATTGCTCGCGACACACGCGAGCCCTCGCCGTTTGCCTATCAGCTACTCAATGCTTATCCCTACGCCTTTCTTGACGACGCTCCGCTCGAAGAGCGCCGCGCCCGTGCCGTGGCAACGCGGCGGAATCTCGCGTTCGAGCCATTTTCTGACCTAAGCATGTTAGCTCCGGCAGCGGTAGAGCAGGTGCAGCGGGAAGCCTGGCCTGATGCACGTACAGCCGATGAGCTACACGACGCCCTCAGCACCTATGTAGTCATCCCCGCAACTCGCGGCGAGGCCACCCCAGTATTCGCTGATTTGATGACTGAGTTGGTGGCTGCTGGAAGAGCAACGCGAGTGATCGTCGGGAGCACAGTGCTTTGGAGCACCAGTGAAGCTGCTGACCTTATTCAGGCCGCCTACCCGACCGCCACCCTATCACCACTACCAGAGCTGCCTGCTCATCTGCGGCAAACTTGGACGGTTGAAGACGCCAGGCTGGCTTTAATTCGCGCTTATATGTGTATCGCCGGGATTGTGACTAGTGCTGAGTTAGCAACAACTCTGGCACTTGCCGAGGCCGACGTAGCGGCCAGCCTTCCAGTGGTGGAAACGCGCGGCGATGTCATGCGCGGACGCTTTCGGCCCGACATGATCGCGCCAGCACTCAACGGTGCCGGGCAAACACTACCAAACGGCGCCATGCAAACAGTTCCCATGCAGTGGTGTGATCGTCGCCTACTCATTCGTATCCACAAACTGACGCTCGAAGGACTCCGCCAGCAGATCAAACCGGCCTCGGTCGAAGATTTGCAGATGTTTCTCTTGGCTCATCAGCATGCCACACCCACGACTCGGACCGAAGGCCGGCAAGGCCTGCTGGAGGTGGTCCAGCAGCTAGCCGGCTTTGATGCCGCCGCTGGTGCCTGGGAGACAGAAATACTCGCCAGTCGCGTTACCGGCTATCAAGCTTCCTGGCTCGACGAACTCACGCATACCGGGCTGGTGAGCTGGGGCCGCCTTAAGCCACCTAAACGTGATGAAGACTCTGCGCCGAAGGGCACCGGCATGACCAGGTCGGTGCCGCTGGCGCTATTTCCGCGTGAAGATATGGGCTGGTTGATCAGCGATGATGCCGCAAGCCGGCAACAAAATTTGGTGGATTTAGCCACTAGCAAAGCTCGTCACACTTTTGATGCGATGGTGGCGGGTGGCGCCCAGTTCTTTGGCGAGATAAAAACACGAACCGGTTTACTCGAAACTGAGCTCGAAGAAGCTCTTGGCGAACTTTGCTGGCTCGGACTCATTCACGCTGATGGCTTTGCCGCTATTCGGCCCTTTGTATCACGCAATCGCAAGGCCGTGTCGCGTGTGCGATATGGCGTTAGTAAACAATATTTTGCTGGTGCTAGTTACTCGCTGGGCGGACGCTGGGCACTATTTCCCGGACTTTATCCGGAGGTCGCCAATGAGACCCGCATTGAGCAGTGGGCCTGGCTCCTACTTAGGCGCTACGGAATCGTCTTCCGCGACCTACTTGCCCGGGAACATGCCGCACCGTCCTGGGGCGAGTTGGCCCGAACCTACCGCACTCTGGAGGCCCGGGGCCTAGTCCGCGGCGGGCGCTTTGTCGCCGGCACCTTTGGCGAGCAGTTCGCCTTGCCCGAAACGGTGCCGCAGCTGCGCGCCATCAGGGACCGCAAAGAGGGGTGCCAGTGGGCCGTCCTATCTGCGGCAGATCCCCTCAATTTAGTTGGCATTCTTACCCAAGGACCGCGGCTAACCAGCTCGCGTCAGGCCCTGATTGGACTCGTCGACGGTCGCCACGTGGCCACGGCGAGTAATGGGGAGGTCAGCTTCCACGGGCCGGTACCAACCGAGCTTGAGGCTGAGCTACGCCACGCCCTACAAGTTAGCGGCACATTTCGTTACGGCTCTCCTTTGCGCCGTGGCCGCTACCCCGGGCAAGCGGCAGCAACGCCAAAGACAACCGACTTGCATCTTGCCAATGCGGCCGTCGCTCCCGTATAAGCCAGAATCTCTCGGTCACCTTGGTCATCTCGGTCATTTAGGAGTGAGCATTGAACCAGCAGACACCAGCCATTGAAATCACTGAAATCACTGAAGAGTCGCCAACCAAACCCAGCGACAACTGTCCGCGTTGGGCGGTCGAAACGATCCTCCGCATTCGTGACCTTGAGGTCCAACTCGGAAACCTCCGCCCAGACAGCAGTGAGCCGTGGAAGGTTGCAAACATCACGGACGTTTACAGCCGACTAGAAGACCCAGAGAGCAGCGCCGTCTTTGCTGATTTAGTCGAAAGTCTATTTGGCAAATTAGCGGTCGGCCTCAAAGATGCAGGCTTTGATAGCGAGCAAATCGCAGCTTTCATAAATACGCGAATTCCCAGCGGGCGCCTGCCTTACTGCAATAGTGCCGAAGTGCAAGAAGCGCTTAAAAACAGCTGAAACAGTAACGAAGCCAAGGTCAGCTAGCAGACCTTGGCCGCCTTAACAGCCTTACCATTTCGCATTAGTATTTTGATGATCGCACCGGGCACGAACTCTACTCGGAGCGGGAACTTAATTTGACATCACTGTTGCGCCGAACTTGACTTGCTGGCTGATGCTCCGGTGATTCTTCGGCGTCAAATGGGATACGAAAGCCGGTGCGGTTCTTGATTAACTTCTGATCCGATCCCTTGCCTCCGAATATCAGCATCTCCTGTCCGGTCCATACAGCTGTGTGCATGTATCTCGCAGCACCTTTATCTTTAGAAACTAACACTCTCCAGCTTTGATCCTTTGGGTCGTAAACAGCACCATCGTTAAGAGTCTTGTCGCCGTCATGGCCGCCCCAGATGACCATGGCCTGCCCGGTCCAGACTGCAGTATGGAGTTCGCGGCTCCTAAAAGTGCCGGGCACCTTTGGTAATACCGCCCAAGTGTCAGTCTCAGGGTTGTAGCTGTAACCATCATTGAGTTTTTGATTATCTGCATCGCGGCCGCCCCAAACAATCATCTCGGAGCCCGTCCAGACTGCCGTGTGACTAATGCGGGGTGACGGTGCACCGACAGCATTCATTGCCTTCCACTTACCCGAAGCCACGTCAAAGACGCCGCCCGTGTTCAACCAAGATTCATAATCGCCACCACCCCAAACCAGCATTTTTTTGCCGGTCCAAATTGCGCTATGAAAAGCGCGAGGCGAAGGTGCACCCTCAGACTTTATTTTCTTCCAGGTGTCAGCGGCGGAGTTGTAAAATCCGCCGTCGTTCAGAAACTGCTCAGCTTCACCAGTTCCGCCCCACACTATCATCTGATCACCAGTCCAAACTGCACTGTGACCAGATCTAGCCGAAGGAGCATCTTTATCGCTCACTTCGTTCCAACCGTCTTCACTCGGGTCCATGCGAAATCCACTGGCCGACGGCGTTCCCGTTGCGGCATCTACACCGCCCCAAGCCACCATCATTTGACCGTCCCAAATTGCCGTGTGGAAATAGCGCGAACCAAGTTCGGTCCGCTTCACGGGATACCAGCGGTCAGCACTCGGATAGTAAACGCCGCCAGCCACATCGGCTTTCTCTGCCTTTTGATCGACCAGTCCGCCCCAAACGACCATGCCGTTTCCAGTCCAAAGACTGGTGTGCAAAGCCCGGGGAGTCGCTGCACCTTTAGTAAGTGGCAGAGGCACCAGCGACACTTTTTCGGCTTTCGTCAATTTTGGCATCGACTTCGAAACAGTCTGACAGCCTATAGATAGGCTTAACGTCGTCACGACGAAAGCTAAGCTTTTAGTGGCAGAGACAATTCTTTGTAAATTCCCGTAGCGACTCATGGAGTCCTCCTCTGATTCTGCACCTTCTCTCTAGAGTCAGGCAAAGGAGGGACACATATCTCTCTAACCGCACCCCAGTATCGGCAAAAGGAGACACAAACTTTAGCGAATTGGCAGAAACACCACAAAAAATCCCACCTAATCAACTTATTACGGCGACCAGATTTAATTTGTTAACCCAAAGATTTGAGCGTTCAACCCACCAAGGTTGTTATTCCATTGGTGACTATCCATCACGCCCAAAAATAAACGCTTAGCTCCTGTCGGAACAGTAATCCGGTGGAAGGACCCTTTACTGGTTATTCCTGTTCCTATAAAAAATATTTGACCTAGTACTGGGGTCATATTCACATAGTCGCGAGCCGCGAGTGTCGAAAAATCTAGAGCAGCTGGCGGGGCACTATTCGTTGGGTCATCGTCTCCAACGAAGACCCCAAGTAAGGCGCAGTAAGGCGCAGTGATATTTGATTTACCCAAATATGGACCTTTTTGATGGGACACGGTTTGCAAGATTTTACCGTTGGCATTTACGGCAGCAACACTTCTGTCGTAGGTGATTAATCCACGAACTTTAAACACCAAAATTTTACCCTCAGAAATGCAATTGCCATTTGTCTGGACAAGTACCGGATAGTCTTTGGACGTGGTGTCCACGGGATCGGGACCGCCGCCTTTGCTGATATCATAGGTTATAGAAGTACCGTTTGAGACTCCGGCTAAATAAGGGTTAGCTGTTCCAGGAACTTGATGCATCACGCTGCATGGAGAAAGTCCAGGTTGCGCGTACGTTATCGTGTCATTGTTTTCGCCAGGTTGATTCCCACTGGCATCCGTGCCGCCATTGTTGGCTGGACCGTTAGCGAATGCTGGAGGAATGGCATTCGTGGCGATAGAGTTGATGCCATTGACGACGGATTGAATAAACGAGGGACCACCGAGAGTCGGAGTGGTTCCACCATTATTTAAACCTGTAATTTGGTTAGGCTCGTTTGAATCCACGTCTCGGGCTGCAGGTGGCTGTGAGAAAGTACCCCGGCCACTTGACGGCTTACTAGTCGTTCCTCCCTCGGACCTACTGTTTTGATTCTGTACTGTTGGCGATCCGCCACCAAAGGCGGCATCTTTACACGACATAGTTAGTGTCAAGGTCAAGGCCAGCCCCACTAAACCTAGATAAGATATAGGTATGGTGAGAGCCTGATTATTTAGGGTTCTCCCGAATGTGTTGCCGGACGGAATCCAGAATCTGGTCATGTTTACCATCTCCCACTAAAAACG
>CAIWTN010000101.1 GCA_903915625.1 uncultured Pseudomonadota bacterium
GCATCACTTCTAAACACCTTAATTTTACGCCGCGCATCGACGAAGCCAAGACATTACATCGGCAATTTGGCCTGACTGCAATGCTCGACCTTAGTGATGGCCTAGGTTCTGATTTACGTCATATTCTGCGTGCCAGTGGCTTGGGTGCGATCATTAATAGAACAATGATACCTATCAGCGCTGCCGCGATGGACGCAGCGAAGCATAGTGGCAAGACAGCACTAGATCATGCATTGGGCGACGGTGAGGATTTCGAACTCTGCTTTACTCTGCCGCCAGCGGCAGGTGCCGCCTTGACATCTGCGCAACCGTTCGGACCATCTTTAGGAGTACACAAAATTGGAGAGATTACATCCACAGCAGGGCTATACTGGGAAGACGGAAAACCGGTAACTGCGACTGGTTGGATCCACCATATGGCGTAACTTCAACCCAATCAAACGAGGGAAAGCTCGCGATGAGATCAATTATTAAGCTGGTTAATGCTCTAGTCGCAATGATGAGTCTAAGCATCGTGAGTCCCGAGACAAAAGCGCAGCCAGTGAGGGCCGGAGAACCACTTGGCACCGTGATGGACGTTGTATCTCGAAACGAAAAGCTTCAGACCCTGAGTAAAGCTATAAAAATCGCTGATATGGGCGAGACCCTAGCGCACATGCAAAATATCACAATATTTGCGCCAACTAATGCAGCTTTCGCGCAGTGGCCTGACGAGGAATTGGGACGACTGTTTCAAAACAAAGCGGCACTCACATCGTTGATAGAATTCCATGTTAGCGAACAACGCATCTCCTCGAAAGAAGCGGAGCAGATGGACTACGTCATGACACTTCTCGGGAAACTAGCCTCACTAGATTACGATGGCACTGATTTATTGATCGATGACGCCAGGATTATCGTTCGCGACATTCCGGCAAGTAACGGGGTGATTCACGTCATAGATACGGTACTTGAGCCCTAAAAAAATCGTCTTGCGGTGTTTTTCCGTCGCCTGCTGGCGTTTATTGACGCCCGACGAGTTCACAAATAATCCTGATAATTCAACTACCTATAATGGTAGTTTTTTTTGTTTAAGTTTTGCAATTCACTAACCGATCAGTTGGAAAGAACGTAGGCAGTTACGTGTCACGAAGGAATACTTATGGCAGTCAATTCAAAACTGCAGAGGTTGGTAAAGTTCAAGAGCATAGCTGGCGTCTTAGCTAGCACTTTAATGACAGTTGCCTGTTCAAGCAGCAACTTCGCATCTAGTTCCGGCAAGTCACCATCAAATATCTCACCATCCATCAAGTCTGCATCTTCCCCTAAAGACGGGGTAGACACACAAGGAAAAACAAAATCTCCAGATGGAACTTATAGCGACGGCTTCTTTACCCAAGGCGAAGACGATCCCGTGAAGGCACCGCGCTTCGCAATGCTAGTCAACGATCTTAAATGCGGCATGTGTCACATAAGAATAAACGGAGACGTAGCTTCCACAAGTAGCGTATCCGATTGGTCGGAGATTCACGTGGATCTCTCAGCAGAAAAAATCGCGGGTACTTGGTACTCAGCGAAATCCTGGACTGATAAGGCCTCGACAACCAAAAAGTATAATATAACGGTGACGGGCGGCGTCCAGCAAAATTACGTTGGTAACAAAGTACCGAATAAGCCCGACACTACCACCCCAACATTTCCAGTAGTTAATTTTATCGCAGCAGAATCACGTATGGCTGGCACATTGACTGGAGCCGGCGCTGATGGCTCTGCAGTCACGATCGAAAAGGTCGCAATCGGCAATACAGTGATCACTGGCACCAAAGAAAGCCCAATTATCATAGACGGCAGCGTCTTAATAAAAGGCGATCTAGTGATCAAAGGGCCATACAAGGGCGTAGGCTCTGTTTATGTCACCGGCAATATTTACATACCCGGCAACATCACAGCGACGGAGTCAGTGTTCCCCTTCCCCGCAGATCCTGCAGAAGCACTGATAAAAGGCGCGAAGCTAGTTAAGGATAGAATGGGCGACGCCTTAGGACTCGCAGCGGCGAAATCAATTTTTGTGGCTGATTTGACAACCAAAATTTATGATCATAGCCTGACACCTGCATCGCAGAAACGCGGCGCCTTGGGCATAGACAATATTTATAACTGGTACCCAGGCGGCCAAAACGCTTACTCATCACTATACGAAGCAAGCCTTGATTGCGAAAAGGGCACACTCGAGCCCCTCAAGGGATTCAACCTAATCGAAGCCTATCTTTACGCTGGCGGCTCCATCGGCGGGATTTCGCGGAGAAGTTCTTGGGCCATAAATGGCGGCGTAATCACGGATGTTGTCCACCTGCTAGGCACTGTGTCTAAGTCTCAAAGCCTACCAGCTGGTTGCCCGACCACAGTTAGTAGCGTGCATCAGTACCCTCAGGACGGTAATTATATAAATTACGATTACCGTATGTCGGCAGGGCTGCGGGTCCTCGGAGAGCTCGCGCCTTACTTCAATTAACTGACGGATCATTGGGCGACGCTAAAAAAATCCCGAGCTCTTTAAAAAAGACTCGGGACCTTCTTTTCAGGCTACTTGTTTACCAGCCGGCCCACTGTAAGCAACCCATAGTGCAACGAAAGTTACCTGTGCCGTAGCCCCATGGCGCCCCAATCTGCCCCTCCAAGTAACCTACTTGCGCGCAAGAAATGCCATCGCGGTTAAATGAGTAGCATGAGGCCGCGCTGTAATTAGGGCTTGCCCACTTCAGACAACCATTCACACAAAGAAATTGACCCGCATTCCAGCCCCACGGTGCGCCTATTTGACCTTCGTAAAATCCGACTTGTTGGCAGGTAATGCCGTCACGGTTGTAAGCTCGACAATAATCCTGCGAACCGCCGTAATTGCCTCCGTAATAGCCGCCGTAGTAGCCTCCGGGATTGCGTAGATGCTCAGCAGAATCCTCAGATCCACTGACCAAATTCGTAGTTTCATTACTGTTAATTGACTCTGACTCAGCATACGCCGTCATCGAGGAAGAAGCTAATAGTACGGACATTAAGAGTGTCTTGATGCACATAGTGAATCCCTTTCCTAAATAAAAAATTAGTAAATATTCATCACCACCTAATGCCCGGTATAGTCCAGACAGATAGCCGATGCAATCATACAAGGCCTTAATGTAGTTCTTATTTTTATAAATACACTAAAGTTTATTTAAAAAGTGCCGAACAGCGCAAAGATAGGGCAAGTTTTTTTGCCCTGATGTAGGTGCACTTGGAGGAGCAAATGATACCGTCGAGTGTGTTGCTACGGAACGTACTAGGTAACGCATCATCTTGCGGTAGGTTGCCGGTCACGAATTTGGATCCCAATCTACTCAGACAAATTGTCGACATCACCGGAGTGCCTTTGCCACTGCTGCTGAGAGTCGCACGCTCCATCACCAAAACTGGCAACATGGATATTCTTAAGCTACTACTAAGTAGTGATGCTATCCCCAAGGCTCCGGGGCTGCGGTACCAAATAAAGATTCATTCTCGCGTACTTGGTGCCAACCAAAAAAGACAGAGGGCTAGTCAAGGCGCAACCTTGCTAGTTAGCTCGGAACGCGGTCAGTTTGCTCTGACAATGACCGTTAAACTAGCACGAGCTGCAGCCACCTCCAAAGGCGAACGGCGCCTCGCCAAGGTCCAGTGGCGCTGGTTGCTACTTACCCCAACTTACCGGCAGATGCGCCACCAGGCTTTCATCATGGCCAGGACAACTCCGATGCGAATTGTTCTGGCCTCAGCGGCCTAACCTCACAGCGGCCTAACCATACACCGGCAAATATTGCCGGGCTGATCCCATTTAAGGGGAAATCAGCTAGACTTATAATCAACGGGGCAGCCAATACTGCCCCTCCGAGTTCCCCACCCTGTGAGTCTGAGAGTCTTAGTAAAAATCTCGCAACCACCATGGACGCGGGCACTACAGCCTGCTACAACCGCACCGTTAGTATGCATAGGCAGCTAATCCTCGGATTTACCAAGCACACGGACCGTGTTAACAGTGATGACACAGTGATGACAGTGAGGTCTTTGTTTGAGCACGGAAGTAAGCACAGCCAAGACTCTCAAGATTGTCGGCTGGCGTGAATATGTGGCACTGCCTGAATTAGGTCTTGCGCGCGTTAAAGCCAAAGTCGACACTGGTGCTCGGACATCGGCTCTGCATGCAATCAATATTCGCTATGTAGTCAAAGCAGGTAAGACCTGGGTCCGCTTTGAAGTCCACCCACTGCAGCGCACGACGAAGCAAATTGTCATCTGCGAAGCCCCGCTGATCGAGGAAAGACATGTCAGGGATTCGGGTGGCAAGACTTCTCTGCGACCCGTCATCGAAACTGTGGTTTATTTGAAAGGTCGAAAAATCCGAGTCGAACTGACTCTGGTGGCGCGCGGAACAATGGGGTTTCGTATGCTTATAGGCAGACAAGCCCTGCGTGGACGCTTTCTCGTAGATGCTGGTCGTTCATATTTAGGTGGTAAAAAACCTACTCTCTCTACCAAGGTCCAAGCATGAAAATCGCAGTGCTGTCGCGCAAAGCCTCGCTGTACTCAACCAGTCGTTTGGTCGATGCGGCACGTGACCGTGGTCATACGGTCGAGGTCATTGATTATCTGCGCTGCTTCATGAACATTACGTCACATAAGCCACAGATCTTTTTTAAGGGGCGCTCGCTGGCTGATTTTGACGCGGTTATTCCGCGCATTGGGGCCTCCCATACGTTTTACGGGACGGCCGTGGTCCGTCAGTTTGAAATGATGGGGACCTTCACCCTTAATCGCTCTTTGGCAATTTCACGGTCGCGTGACAAGCTACGCAGCCTCCAGATTATGGCAAGACAGGGTATAGGCCTACCAGTCACGGGCTGCGCTCACTCGACCCGTGATGTGGACGGATTGATCAATTCTGTCGGCGGCCCTCCGCTAGTTGTTAAACTTCTAGAAGGGACGCAGGGCATTGGCGTCGTGCTGGCTGAGAATCGCAACGCTGCAGAGAGCGTCATTGAGGCCTTCCGCGGCCTCAAAGCCAATATCATTGTCCAAGAATTCATCAAAGAAGCGCACGGTAATGATATTCGCTGTTTTGTCATTGGCGACAAAGTCTTCGCCTCCATGATGCGCCGCGCCCCAGAAGGTGAATTTCGCTCTAATTTGCACCGGGGTGGTGTCGCTAGCAAAGTTAAGATCACGCCAGCCGAGCGCGCTACAGCGGTCAAGGCAGCCAAGGCGATGGGTCTAAACATTGCGGGTGTCGACATCTTGCGCTCGAGTCATGGTCCCGTAGTCATGGAGGTTAACTCCTCACCTGGTCTTGAAGGCATAGAGAAATCCACTCAAAAAGACGTCGCTGGTGCCATTATCGACTTCATCGAGAAGCATCGGTCTAATGGCCGCAAAGTCGATCGTGTTTTAGGTTGAGCAGCCGCGAGATCTTGGGCTTTATGCGGCAGCTATTGCCCAGGTCAGCGCTGATTACCGGCTGATTCTGACCAGTGCAAAGGCGCAGTCTACAGGTCATAATGGAGAAACTACCTCCATCTATCCGATCTGCAAGCGCCACACCTTTGACTCAATCAGCCAAAAAAAATATGATTTTCAGCTGCGCTGACGGTGCCGCCTACAGCATGATGGTTGGCTGCGGCGAAACCTATATTGCGGCATTCGCTCTGGCTATTGGCATGAGCCAAATCACTGCAGGCCTCACCGGCACCGTGCCGCTTTTGGCTGGGGGTGCCTTGCAATTGATAGGTCCCGCAGGGGCCCGCTGGTGTCGATCGTACCGGCGTTGGGTACTGATCTGCGCCACACTTCAAGGAGCAGCATTCCTGCCTTTGACCTACGCCGCCATGCAAGGAACTATGAGTGCTGTCGCCTTATTCGCAACATGCGCCCTGTACTGGGGATTCGGCATGGCTGCAGGGCCAGCATGGAATAACTGGATCGACCGCATCATCCCCAAGCACCAGCTCTGTGGATTTTTCACCACTCGCGCTCGCCTGACACAACTGGCGGCATTTCTCGCCTTTCTCGTTGCCGGCTATGCGCTGGTAGTGTTCCAAAACAATGACCTAGAGCTGCGCGGCTTCGCCACTCTATTCGCCGTAGCCACGGCCTGTCGATTCGTATCCTGCATCTGTCTGCGCTTACAGAGCGACGCACCCGCGCTTGAAACGGCCCCCGAGCGGATACAGATAAGCCGCATGTTTACGAGATTTTTTGCACCTCAAGCGAGTCGCTTCCTACTTTTTCTGCTTATATCTCAAATAAGTGTCAACATCGGCGGCGCATTCTTTGCGCCTTATATGCTAGGACATGCTCATTTTCCCTACAATGAATACGTGGCTATTGTCGGGGCATCGTACCTCGCTAAGATCGCAATGCTGCCGCTAATCTCGATGTTCGTTCAGCGCATTGGTTCGTACCGAGCACTGTGTATGGCAGCTATATGCATCGCTCCTACGCCGCTATTTTGGTTTTTAACACCAAACCTGTATCCACTGATCTTCCTGCAGTTTTACGCCGGCACTGTCTGGGCTGCCTATGAACTGGCATCCACTTTACTAATCTTCGAACGCATCGCCGCCGCTGAGCGCCTGCAAATCCTAACTGTGTTCAACCTGCTCAATGCAGCCGCAGTGGTAACTGGCTCTCTGATTGGTGGTGGCATGCTGCACATAGTGCCTGTCGCACATGCATATCCCTATATTTTTTCGCTGTCTGCGGCGGCTCGACTCCTAGCTACCTCAGTTCTATGGCGCCCGAGTCGCTGGATCTCGCGCTGGGGCATGGACCAAGTTGATTCAAGCCCCAATCAAGACACCCAAAGCGATGCTGCCTAGGCATAGTGGTTGAAGTTTTTAGTTAATCGTTTTCTGTCAGCCTAGGTCGGGTTATGCTTACCCCCTCAAGACGCGAAGGCGACCAATCATGAGGTAATGTGGACATGGGCATGCCAATTGCGCACGCACTGACGGGTATCAACGGCATGGTAGCGACCTACCGGATCCACGAGACTGGTAATGAGCAACCCGCACTACGTGCGGAAGCCCGTTCAGGACTAGACAGCGGCATTGCCAGTATGACTACCCGCTATTGGACCGTTGCAAACGAGACAAACCTCAGCGGCATTGAAACTGTGCGTTATCTACCGGAGAGCTTGGCTACAGTAAGTTATTACTGCGAGGACCACAGCATCGGAGAAGTCGCCGAGGTCAGTATCAAGGACGGTAAAGCAAGCGCGTCCTACAGACCCAACACCACTGCTACCGTAAAACACGCCGAACTACCTTGGACGTCCAACACCTTTGTCGGGTCCGCCCTGCCTATCGTCATGGTGAAGCACTGGGCAGAACTACGTGAAGGTAAAACAGTAGATTTCGACCTATACGTCCCCTTTCGCCTGGAAATCGTTGGATTTAGACTGATGCGTCAAGCTGACAAAACCCCGAACCGCATTAAGATCATTGCCGAGGCACGCAACTGGCTAATCCGGCAATTCGCACCCTCTATCAGCTTCACTTTCGTCGACCAGAACCCACCGACCATGGCGAGCTTCTCAGGGCCAGCTCCGGTTTCTTTCGGCGGTGAAAGTCATAAACCAGTAACGATAGATTTTACTCAGTCGCCCCAGCCCACAGTTTAGGGCCCGGAACCGCCTGCACCGAGAATCACTCGAATCGCGCCAAACATCCCGTCGCTAGAGTAAATATGCCCCCTTGCGCGGTCTATGCTTAGGCGGTTGAATTCGTTGCCATTCGAAACACCCTGAGGCAAGCCAAATGAGGCTTGCGATACGGGAGTATTAGAAGAGGCGTTACCTGGGTTACCTGTACCGGCAAGGTGGTAGGCATTGCCCACCATTCTGCCCCCGCAGATGCCCGATGTATTCTGCATACAGATCAACCAAATGCGCGGATTAACACTACTCTGGAATAGGACATCACCCTGTTGAGTCAAGGCAATGCCACTCGGAGCACTAACTTTTAGCAAATTTAGGGTCGTATTATTGAGCGAGTTACCCACAGTACCATCACCAGCCCACGGATAAATTGAATTTGAATTCTTTTGCGAACAGATTCCCGACGAACTAAAACACGTTAACCAAATTTTATTTTGGGTACGATCAGCAAGTAGCAAGCCACTACCGTCGTTACTTACAGCCATCTGGGAAATGACGCCAACTCCGCCGACACTCATCACGTAAAGATTCGGCATCGGCCGGCTCTGACAGGTCGCGCTTATGCTCATACAAATTTGATAAACTTTTGCATTTCGTTGATCGTAAACCAACAGGTTACCCTGGGTATCAAAATTTAGTGAACTCGGCTCACCAACACTGGTGCTCAGTGGACTTTGACTATCTGCTGCCGCCAACGCTTGACCGGTACCAGCATAATGATAAATATTGTTTGCAGTGCGTCCCGAGCAAAAAGGCCCGAAGGCATTCAAACATGCAATGTAGATCTTATAGGTAGGGTCACCCAGTCCCACCGCAAGGTTACCATCAGCGTCAATGGCAATCGCCCTAATATTTGTGAGATTTGCAGATCCAAGCGACGTACCATCAGAGGGAGCAGCACCTGATACCCCGCTGCCTGCTACCGCCTTGCGCTGACCTGGCATAGAGTTCGCACACTGAGACCCGCTCTGATTCATGCACTGAACAAAGATGCGGCGCTGATCTGGATCGGCGATGTATAAATTACCAAATTGATCCACAACAGAAGAAATACGCGGCGAAATCAGAGGCTCATTCGCTGCATTGACGAACTTGCCCGTACTGGACGATGGCACAAACCCACTGAGCGGATACACTTGCCCCGTTGGACGCGTATCGGGCTGACAAAGCATCGACCATGACGTAAAGCAAATCGCCCGCAAACGATTCGCACCGCCGTCTGCGATAAAAACGTTGCCACCATTATCAACGCCGATGCCGGCCACATTTCCAGCTAGAGCTGCATTTGGGGCCTGCGGTGTCACGCTATCGCCAGCGCCGCCGAAAGCAGCGACGTACGTTGATTGAGATGTCTTACCCAAGCAGGGGCCGTAGCCATAGACATTCTGACAAACAACACGCAGGCGCGTATTCAAATTATCTTGAACGTAAACGTTAGAGTTCTGATCCACGGCCAACGGTCCAGGCGCACCAATTGCTGTATTCAGTGCCGCATCGTTACCAGTGCCATTAATCGTGGACCCGTTGCCGGCAAAGTTGTGCATAGACAACGGCACCTTACCGGCACAGACATGGGAGTAAAGCACTGCAGAATTGGCACAAAGCACTCTTATCCGAGCATTTGTACTATCACTCATATAAAGGTTGTCCGACTGATCGACGGCCAGCCCAGCGGGTTTGCCAATCGTCGAACTAAGGGCAAGGCTCCCAAGGCTGTCGCCAGTATCTCCGGTGCCGGCGATGGGATAAATATTGCCTGCAGCCCTCGCACCGTCGCCACAATAAGGCCCACGGTCCCCGGTGCATAACACATATAGATTTGGCTGATCGGCCTGACCGAACAAAATGTTACTAGATCCATCCAGGGCCAAATAGACTTCGCCACCTAGCGGGCTCTCTAAAGCCGGCACACTTAAATTCGGCGCACCTAGGCTCCGGTTACCAGCCACGACAATCATACTACCTTTAGTCATTCCGGAACCGGCACAAGCTCCTGAACTCGGACTGTTGCCATTACACATAGCGATGATTTGGTGAGCCATCGAATCAAACATATAAATGTTGAAAAACTTGTCGACCGCAATCGATTTAACAACACCTAAAGCCGTCCAAGGTGGC
>CAIWTN010000102.1 GCA_903915625.1 uncultured Pseudomonadota bacterium
CGCTGTCGAGCAAGGCAAAGCGCCACGATTCATGACCAGCCGGTGCTGCGACAGCTAATTCTGTCGGCGTCCCGCCTTTAGCAAAGGAAATAGGATGTCCCATCGCCACCGCTGCCGTATCGAGTCCGGATGGATTGCCGTGAAAGCGACGTTCCAGCTGATTGGCAAAGTTGGCTAATTCAAAGCGAGTCATATGCATGCCCGCAGTTGCGGCAAGCGCTTTCAAAATCACCACGCACAGGCTAGCGGACGAGCCTAAGCCAGCACCAATCATGACGGTGGAATGAGCTTCCATGTCGAGTGGAAACGGCTCCAGACCCAGGACCGTAAATGCATCGTCAATCACGCCGCGCAGATGCGCTGTTACCGGGCGGCCCCCGATCAGCATCCGCACTTGCGGCTGACCATTTTTATCGTACTTTTGTGTCACCGTTAGGCGGACGTTCATCTGTAAGGAGTTAATTGGCATCGCTACGGCACGGGCACCGTAAACGACAGCATGTTCGCCAACTACAATTGCCTTACCGCTCGCACTGGCCTGCACGCTTTGAGCGCTTAGCTTTGGAGCGACCGAGCGTTCGGTTAACAGTTCGGAGTGCATATCCGTCTGCTTCACGGTAGAGGTCTCCATGTGAGAGTAGGACCAGCGCCTGTTCTATCTGCGATGATCGCCATGTGGGGGAACGCAGCGTTGATACGAGCGCTGACTTTAGCTGTATCCTTCAAGTCACAGATCACATGAATATTGGGGCCGGCATCAATCGTGAAATAGGCCGGAAGGCCGGTTTCTTCCCGCTCTTTACGCAGCCAAGAAAGAAAGTCCACACTGCCGTCTAGTAGGTACCTAAGGCTGGGCGTAGCTGTCATCATAACTGCATGCATATCAAGGGCTTCCGCCTCAATCTCGACGCCCAGAGCATCCAAGTCGCGGGCTGCAAGTGCGGCCCTGACGCGGCGCATTCGTGCTGGTATCCCGGCAACCCGCGGTTTGAACAGCGGACTACTTGCTGTGGTTAGATGACCAGCCGACGAGCTTACGGACTTGGTCTCGGGTGAGACAATCACAATCAAATCAGCCAGCGGCCAGTGATCTTGGTCGTAGACCTGCATCACCGACTGAGATTCTGGTTCAGCGCCAGCGGTCCACAAACAATAGCCGCCAAAAAAACTCCGGCAGGCACTCCCTGAGCCGAGGCGCGCTAACTCAGCCAGGCGCGGCAGATCAAAGCCGCTAGCGGCCAGTTCGGTCAGCGAGCGGGCTCCTGTCCAGGCTGAGATGGCTGCCAATGTAAGTGCGCCTAAGCCACTAGCGCTTGAGGCAATGCCGCAACCGCTGGGAAAGGTGTTTTTAGTCGAGATGTGCAATGCCGCTGGCATCTTTAGTTCGCGGCGGAGGTAGGCCAAGTGACGCAAGGCCTTGTCGTTACCAGTTACAGGCTGCAACTCGCCGCCCATATCGGCGCGCAGCAACACGTCGCCATTGTCTTTGTCTTTTTCTTTGGCGTCGTGATGAAGGCGTGCGGTCGTAATCGTACGTGCTGCGTTTAGGGTCATGGACAGCGAGTCATTTGCTGGCCACTGACGCTCTGGATCGCGTTTGCCCCAATATTTTACCAGGGCGATGTTGCTAGGTACCTCGGCGGTAAATTCCAGGGGCTGATCGTTATGAGCCATGGGGGGCCTCCGAAAACTCTAGACTGCGGCATAGTCGCAAGCCATTACCGGTGAATGATGCTGGCATCGGGTGCCAGCCTAAAGAGCGCAGAGTCCTATCTGCGGCACTAATGTCGCTGCTGCGTCCAAATACTAAAAGAGCGTCCTCACCACCGGCACCGGTGGTTTTAAAGCTCCAAGTCTGGTCGCAGCCAGGTAGCGCCGCAAGTTGAGCGGCGAGGGATTTGGGGAAGTGTGGTGACTCTGATAGAAAGCGCCGTTGGGCACCTGCAGCGGTAGCTAAATCAGAAATCGTCTTGGCGTCATCTGTATCCAGACCATCCAAGGCTGCCAAGATGGACCGTTGCAAGGCGGAATTAAGGCGCGCTAACTGCGGCATCGCGCCGCGCCCTTCTAACCACTCACTGGTTGAAGTCATCACGGGAGTGGTCGGAGCACCCATACCCCCCACGTATACGTGAACTATCTGGGCAAGCTTGGCGCAGGTGTCAGATCCCAGAGCGCTAAGCGCAGTGGGCCAACTTGCCAAGTCGTCGCTGCTGCCACTCAGTACTAAGCCGCCGTAAAGTTGCGTCGCGATATCGTAACCGGATGCTTGGCGCTGCGCTGCTCTTTGTAGGGCGAGAGCCTCGCGCGCCACCGGTAAGTGCTCAGTCTGGCTCAGCGTCGGAAGTTGTTGTTCTTGGCGGGCGAAATCCTGCATGGCACTGAGCACCGCGAGTCGGAGTGCTGATGAGGAGCCAATTCCGTATGCTAACGGCAGCGCCGAGCGGATACTTACCTCTGCTGATTTGATGCCGTACAGCTCCATGCCGCGAGCGACCGCGGCTAGCAGTGGTGAGGTCGGGAAGGCCGAGGCCGGCGTGCCAGGCCTGATTTCCTGAACTTCATCCCACAAATCCGAAAGGACGCGGCAGCCGGTCATAGAGGCAGCCGACAAAGGTGAGACTTGAGCGACTAAGTCTAACGCGACCGTGACGGCCAGGGCCTCGCCGCCGTGCAAAACGGTATATTCCCCGGCCAGCATGACCTTGCCGGGGACGCTTGCGCTGACTGGTCGCCGCTGCGTCATTCCTTGCTGGCTCCCCCGCGGCGATCGAGCAAATCAAGATTACTCTTGTGCAGACTCATGTGGCCGCGCTGAATACCTTCCGATGCCAAGGCTCTCAGGGCTGATAGATTTTGTGCTAATCCAACGGATGCCACGATGTTTGCCAACTCGCGCGCATCGGGGTGACCAAGAAGAGCGAGCGCGGCCTGAGCTGTCGGGTGGAGGCGAGTGACGCCACCCACGACGCCTACTGCTAGCGGCAGGCGCAAGGTCCCGCATAAATCACCGTTGGGCGCCAGATGCCAAGTGGCAAGTGGCTTGTAGGTCCCCGATTGGCAAGTGTAGGCATGCGCTCCCGCTGCCACTGCCCGCCAGTCATTACCAGTGGCGATCAGGACCGGATCGATGCCGTTCATCACGCCTTTGTTATTTGTTGTCGCGCGGTGCACGTCATGAGCGGCGAATTGATAAGCCATCACAATGCGCTCAGCCACTTGCTTACCTTCGAACTCGGCTGACTGGAGTGCAGCAACCGGAACTCGGCAACTCACTTCTGTCATCCGGCGGTCGGTCAAATTGGTTAAGATCCGTAGTCCAACCCCAACCGGCAGTAGTTCAGGCATGAGCGTGGAAATGCGCTCGCACATCGTATTGACAATGTTGGCGCCCATCGCATCGCAAGTATTGATATGCACATGCAGTACTAAGCTGCGAATCTCTGGAATGTGACGCCAGGTCAAGTCCACAGCACCGCCGCCGCGCGCAAGTAAGCGCTCTTGACCGCGGTTGGCAAAGTCGATGAGCTGTTGTTTGCGCTCAGTCAGGACGGCATCGAAGTCGCAGTCTGACTCAAGCAGGAGCTGGACTTGGCCAGTCATGATGGGTGCAGTGCTGGACGCGGTGAAGCCGCCGCCGCTGCGGGCTAGCTTAGCGCCGTGGCTGGCCGCTGCAATCACGCTGGTTTCCTCAACAGCCATCGGGACCAGAAGATCGCGCCCGTTGATGTGAAAGTTGGTGGCGATGCCGAGTGGCAGGCTAAACGCGCCCACGCCATTTTCCACGAATACATCGATCAACTCACCACGCAGGGTACCAACGTTTCCTAGGGCATCGATTTCAGTTTGGCCTAGGCCGGAAAATATCTGCACTGCACGCAGGCGTTCCGAGCGAGGTAGTTCGTAAAATCCAGGTAGGCGTGAGGAGCGCGGTGTCTCAGCTTCCGTATCGCAAGGCAGGGGGCCAGACGCGGTGTTGGTATGTAAGTCGTTGCCCGTTCCCTTTTCTGAGGAATTCTGCGAGCGACTTTTACATGTGGGCTTGTGATCCATGCTTCACCTCAGCTTTCTCAAGTCCGTTACGGCATCCTTAGGGTGTCCTGTTCGTCGTAAACCTAGCTAAATTTTCACTAAATGCAGGCGCGCAGTGGACGCGCGACCGCAAGTCGCTCAGAGTCTTGGCGCCGCTGACGATCATGGCCGTGCGCAGGCCCTTGGCCATGATTTCCAGGACCTCGTAAGGGGCCTCGTCACTGGTCAAGGCTGCCCGCAGCAAGGGCAGTCCGATACCGCAAGCGGTGGCGCCAAGTGCTACCGCCTTTGCCACCATCAGACCGTCGCGGATACCGCCCGTGGCTATGAGTGGCATCTGCGGTAAACTCTTGTGCAAGGCGGTTACAGTCAGAGCAGTTGGTATGCCAAAGTCTCGGAAGGTGGCCGCCACACTGCGCGTGATTTCCGATGTGGCCCGCTCGCCCTCAATGAAGCTCCAAGACGTGCCACCCTTACCGCCGCAGTCCAGAGCTTTCACCCCAGCTTCGGCAAGTTTTTGCGCGCTGCTCGGATCAAGACCGACGCCGACCTCTTTGACGATAAGTGGTACCGGTAATTTTGCTGCTACCTTAGCGATACTGTCTAAAACACCGCGAAAATTGCGGTCGCCTTCGACTTGCACCACTTCCTGCAAAACATTGACATGAACAGCTAAGGCATCGGCCTCAATCATGTCGACCGCGCGGCAGCAGAGATCGACTGCGTCCGGCTGCAGTAGTTGAGCGATGCCGATATTACCGATCAGGAAGAGATCCGGTACGGCCTTTTTGACGGTAAATATCGCTGCATGATCGGGATTGTCTAAGGCGACCCGTTGCGAGCCCACCCCCATGGGAATGCCGAAGGCGGCAGCGGCCCTGGCCAGCCTAAAATTAATCTCGGCACCGCGGGCGAGGCCGCCCGTCATGCCTGTAATCAGTAATGGTAGCGGTAGCTTGCGACCAAGAAACAGAGTGCTGGTGTCGAGCTCGGACCAGTCTAGCTCAGGAAGAGCCTTAGGCAGCAGCGTCACATGTTCGAAGCCGGTGAAACGGTCGCTGGCCTCGACATCGGTCGTGGCGCAGATGGAAATGTGCTGATTCTTACGGACTAGAGTCATGAGGTCGGCTAGGGCAGGGTGGTCCTTTTCTCCGATGCTCAAGTGCAGCTCGCCGTCTTTGGTGCCCAGCAGGTGCCAGTGGAATAAGTAGCTTTGGTCCGGGGTAAAGGCGAGTCTGACTTGCCCTTGCGTCTGCCGCGCGGTGGACTCGACAAAGCGCACGCGCAACCCATCGGCCGCAAGTGCGGTCACGAATCCTGCTCCCAAGCTGACATCGATACATGGCAGTGGGGGATTCAGCGCAATGAAATGGTCCACTTGGCTACTCAGTTGCTACAGGCTCCTTAGTCCCTCGGGCAGAAAAACCAGACACTAGGCCTCAGACGCGCTAAAATCACTAGGAAAGTTTATGAATAGCTTTCCACTATCTAGTTCCGAGGCAATCTCATGCTCGGTCGGCTAGTAAAGGCGTCTTGTCACGGCATCTTAAGGTATGGGTCGAGGCCCCGGGAGTCAACGTGATTTCCATGCAGCACGTCAAATTGTCATTCGGTGACGTAACGTTACTGAATGACATCTCTTTTTCCATCGCTCGCGGCGAGCGGGTCAGCTTGATCGGGCCCGGCGGTAGCGGTAAATCCACTGTGTTGAAGCTGCTTCTTGGTTTGCTCAGTCCCGACAGCGGCAACATTAGCCTCCTAGATACGAGTATGTGCGACTCCAGTGAAAGGGAGCGGCAACAAACCTTGCGCAAGGTTGGAATGGCCTTTCAGCAGGGGGCCCTGTTTGATTTCATGACTGTGGGTGAGAATTTGACCTTCGCCATGGAAAACATGACCGACATGTCGCCCAAAGAAATTAGCAGCCGCATCGACTCGCTACTTGCCGGGGTTAAGTTGGGCCGCACGAAGAATATGTTCCCCTTCGAGCTTTCGGGCGGTATGCAGCGGCGCGTTGGTATCGCGCGGGCATTAGCGACGGATCCAGTGGTGGCTATTTTTGACGAGCCGACCGCTGGTCTGGATCCGGTGACTTCCACCATTATCCTCAACATGATCTTGGCATTGTCCGGGGAGGGGGCAGATCGCGCTCAACTGGTCGTCACGTCCAACGTCGAAATCGGCATCCGCTTCGCCGACAGACTCTTAATTCTGAACGAAGGGCGCATCATCGCCGATGGTCCATGGCGTGAGCTATTGCTGCATGGCTCTGATTGGGTTAGGAACTTTCTCGGTGTGCGGTTGATTGGACTCGACCTGGAATATGCCCACGGCTTAAAGCTGCCGCAGCAGTTTATTGATCAGCATTGGTAGATTCCCTAGACGCAGCTATTTTGAGGCTAAATTAACGATGTATTGGCTACTTCGAGCCTTGTCAGCAATCATCACGCGCCTTCCTGCCGGAGCGATCGACCGCTTAGCCAAGGGGCTTGCTTGGTTTGGCTTTGATTGCATTCGTCTTAGGCGCGGTGTGGTCCTGCATAATTTAGCGTTAGCCTTCCCGGAAAAGTCTGATGCGGAACGCCGAGCCATAGGCCGGGCGTCTTATTATCACTTCTTGCTAACGGCATTTGAATTTTTCTACAGCCGCGCCATCGATGTCGCTGCAACAGTGACGATGCAAGATGAGCATTATATGCGAGACGCATTGACGGCGGGACAAGGGGCTTACGTCCTTTGTATGCATCTTGGTAATTGGGAAGCCATGGGAGCGGCGTGCACGCGTAATTTTGTGCCGTCCTACGTCCTCGTGAAAAAAGTAGGGTCGTCGAGTGTCGATCGGTTTGTGTCGGAGTGTCGCGATCATAATGGTTTTCTCACGGTTAAACGGGAGAAAAAGGGTGATGGCCTAAAGGCGATTGCAGCAACGTTAAAGCGTGGCGAGATCGTTGGTTTTGTGATGGATCAGGCGCGCCCGGGCGAGCCAAAGTTGCCGTTTTTTGGTTATCCGGCAAAGACCAACACTAGTTTTGCGGCGATTTGTGGCCGTTTTCGTGCTCCCATCGTGCCTAGTTTTGTCCTGCGTCAAAGCTTTAATCATCACGTTCAATATTTCTTGCCCGAGGTCAGCCTTGAGTACACAGGCGATGCTGACGCTGATATCCTAAAGCAATCGACAGAGTTTAATGCCGTTGTAGAGGCCTGTATCCGTCGTTGCCCAGAGCAGTATTTTTGGCTCCACAATCGCTGGAAGTGATGAATGCCTGATGTGATTTTGGGTCCTGATCCTAAGCTTTTTGTCACCGATATCGACAACACCTTGTTTGACTGGGTGGGATATTACGTGGTGGCTATTCGCGCGTTGCTGGCAGAGGTTGAGGCGATCATTGGGGTGCCTAGAGCGCAGCTTTATAGCGAGGCGAGAGATGTGTTCACTGCACACGCATCTATAGAATTTCCGTTTGTAGTGCAAGAGTTGCCGTCAGTGATCCAATATTACGGCGATGATATCGACGGCATGCTTAAGCAAGTGGTTGATCCAGCGCGGGCCGCCTTTTTAGCAGCGGGAGCCACTAAATTGCAGCCGTTTGCCGATGTCGTGGCGACTTTGACGGAACTTCGGCGACGCTGTCCTAGGTTGCCCTGCATTGCGCTTACCGATGCACCGCGCTATGTCGCGATGTGGAAGCTAAATAAATTAGGTTTACTGCCGTTTTTTGATGCGGTTTATGGTCTGCCAGATCCGCGACTTCCGACCCACGAAAAGCTCGCCCGAGTTAAAGTCGACAGCGAGATTTTGCTTAAGCATGTATCGCGGCACAATTTCGCCTTCGCCGGTAAGGTCAGGATACTTCCTGATGAGTATGAAAAGCCCGGAACTCGCGGACTAAAGACCGTTTTGATGGATTATGAACTGGACGAGGCACCGGCCGAGGTGCGACGCACAGTGGTTTGGGTGGGTGACAACAGGCGTAAAGATGTGGCTTTGGGCAAGCGCCTTGGCGTCTTTACCGCATGGGCGGAATACGGGATTGCCTCAGCGGCTGATATAGAGGCGCTGGCTGAGTTCTCGCCACTAACAAACATCGAGAAGAATGCAGAGATCGCGCCTCAGGACCTAAACGGTCCGAGGCCGGATGTTACTCTGAGTAGTTTTAGCGAGATTCTGCGCTATATTCGCCCAAGTTGAATTTGCCTGCTACCGACTCGATCCAGGGTAGGAATGCTGGGACTAGCGTATAGACTCCTCCAACTTCGCAGGTGCCCGAGCCGCGCGAGGTGATTCCGATCAGTAGCAGCTTGCCCTGCGGAGTCTTAGCAAATACGGGCCCACCGCTGTCACCCTTGCAGGTGTCCGGGTACTTGGCAGCACCAGCATAGAATTCGGTCTGGATGCGCCCTGGTAAGTTGCTGAGCTCGTAACGCTTAACCGGGATTCCGCCGCCATTAATCACAACATTTGTGATCCTTTGGCTGTAAGTGCTGCGGTAGATGGTCTCTGCCACGGCAAACTCGTGCGGCGTCCACGGTGACTCCCAAGCCGATCTTTGGCCAAAGCCCATGATAGTCACTAAGGTTTGATCGACAAATACGCTATCTAGGTCTTTTGCTGCTAGGACTTCGGCGATTTGGGCGCCGGTTGCTGGAGTCGCTAGCTCCCAGACGGCGATGTCATTCACTTCGTTTAGTCTGATCGAGCCGTCTCGATCTTTTGCCATCTTGCTCCGGTCAAAGCTCGGATGGACGGTGATACTTTTGACGCGCAGTCGCTTGTCTAGATGCTTCTCGGGAGTGCTGTCGCCAACCATCACACCTACGGTCTCTGCTGCGTACACCCGATCTTGAGCACCTAAGCTGCAGTGCGCGGCGGTGAGTACCATTTTATCAGAGATCAAAGCACCCGAGCAGAACACATAATCTATCCCTTCGCTATCAGGGCGCACCAAGGCTACTGCCGGGTAAAGTTGGGCATCAGCCGGACTGCCACCGATAATTTTCAGTTCCGATGGAGTGGTTGTTTTCTGCGTACCGCAGCCAGCCAAGAGGAGAACGCTTACTAAAAGTGGCTGAATGAATCTGGTGTTTTTCATTTTTTGAACTCAAGACTTCAATTTTAATCTAACAATAGCTGCAGGTATGCCCTGACTAGACCCGTGAATTACCTAGATAACTATCCCTAAGGCAAGCTCAAATCGGATTATGTTCCTCAATAAAGTCCAAATCGGCACCAAAAGACTCTTTCATACCGACCAAGGCGGTGAACGCCACTGCCACACAAGCCACGCCCAAGACCAGTGCGCTCATAGTCAGATCCAGCACGGGAATCAGCGACCGAAAGACGAAGGTTAAAAGAACCACAGATCCGCGAACGAAATTTGGCACGCTGATGGACACTAAGGCGCGGATGTTGGTGCCAAACTGCTCCGCCGCCATGGTTAAAAAGACGGCCCAGTAGCCGGTGGCGAGGCCCAAAGCAAAGCTCATCCAGTAATAAACGATGGGAGCGAAGCCTCTCATATTGAGAAAGCAGACGATTGCCAAAAGAGTCGATGCGAGACATACGGCCACGACTCGTTTGCGACCTCGCCACCATTGACCGAGGAAACCGCTGACTACGTCACCAGCAACGATACCACTGTAGCAAAACAATACGGCTTGGCCGGCAGACACAGGTCCTGTGGCATCTAAGGCTCGGCAGATTTCTGGCGAAAAAGTGACGATGATACCAACACAGAACCAGGTGGGTATACCGACTAAAATGCAGCGGACATATCTAGTGAAGCGTTCTCTTGACTGGAAAATAAGCCGAAGATCGCCGCGCTTGACCGTATGGTCTTGCAAGCTTTTAAACATATTTGATTCTAGCAGTCGGAACCTTGTGGCTAACAGAGCTAGACCCATCACGCCGCCAATAATAAATGCCGTGCGCCATGTGCAGACCGCCGCTATGAATGCGGCAAACATTGCCCCCGACACGCCAATGGCGGCAACAAAACACGTACCGTAACTACGAGAATGCCGCGGCAGGGATTCGCTCACTAGGGTGATGGCCGCGCCGAGCTCGCCTGCCAACCCGATGCCGGCAAGCAGGCGCAACACAGCATACTGTTCGACATTGGTGACGAAGGCATTGGCGAGGTTGGCCAGGGAGTACAGAAGAATCGATCCAAATAGGACAGAAACGCGCCCACGCTTGTCACCAAGAATGCCCCAGATAATTCCACCAAGCAGCATTCCGGCCATTTGCATATCTAGCAGGTGGACGCCGGTGTTCAGTTGTTCCGTACCGGCAATACCTAAATCCTTTAAGCTATCCACGCGGACGATGCTAAAAAGTACTAAATCGTAAATGTCGACAAAGTAACCCAGGCCAGAAATTAAGACGGTTGAGTGGAATAGAGCCTGTTTGATGGAGCTGGTTGCGTTGTCTTCTGTCTTTAAGTCCATGTTGGGTCCAAGTCAGGGCAAAATTTGCAAAAAAAAAGAGCATCCGAGGCAACTTAATGCACCCGAATGCTCATACCAAGCTAAAGTAGACGCTAGGTCTTACTTGTGCTCAGCTTCATGGCCTTCGCCATGAGCTTCTTTTTTGCCGTGCTTAGCTTTTTTCTTGCCAGCAGCTTTGCCAGCTTTTTTCTCTTCAGCTGGTTTTTTAGCTTCTTCGGTAGGAGCTGGAGCAGCTTCAGGAGCAGCGGTGTGCTCAGCTGGAGCAGCAGCTTCTTCAGCGTGGCTGACGGATGCGAACAAAAGGCTAGCTGAGAAAAGGGCGGCTACGAGTTTCATGAAATCTCCTGCAAACGAAATTGAAACAAGAAAAAACCATAAATACAGAACCTTTACGGTCCCTTACGATGACTTGAATGTCAACAATTTTTTGCGCTTTATATAGCTGCGTGCCGAACGAGCCTCTCCGCGCGGCTTTGACGCGCTAGCTCTTGGCTCTGCTGTAAAAATATTTCAGACCATCCAAAGCTAGTGCGCAGAATCTTCTCCTGAGCGGCGAGCGATGTGGCGAAAATTCCAGGATCATCGGCTCCAATCACCACGCGCAGTCCGGCCTTCGTGAAACGCGGCAACGGATGCGATGCGGGTGTCAGTTGTCCGATTAACATGTTTGAGGTGGGGCAACTCTCAATGATCGCGTTTTTATCGGCTAAATCTGCCATTAAAGCCTGCTGTAGGTTTCGGCAGTCAGAAATGAACTCATCATCGTAAATACAGGTCCAAGTGTCATCGAGGCCGGCACCGTCCGTTTTGTTTAGTTCTAATGCAAGTCGCGCGCTATCGACCTCGTAACCACGCTGTTTTAACCAAGGTCTAGAATGCTGCAACCAGTGCAAATGATCGCGGCGCTCACGCAAACTCTCGGTGGCTTGGCGACCACGGTAAACTTCTGGATCAAGGCCAAGTGCGAGCGCGTGGCCTAGTCGATGCGCTCCCATGTGATGAGCCTGCCACACCCAGCGGGCGGCACTCATCAGTGTTTTATCGGTGAAAGACTCTCCGACATGGTACAGCAGCGCTAGAGCGCTTGACCTGTCCTTAGCGTTATCGGCGATGATTTGGGCAATCAGCGGTGCTGTCAGACTTGGTGGATGGCCTTCTTCCATACCGCAGAAGTCAATCCCAGTGACGATCTTCGCTCGGTCTGGTTTAGCCCTCAGGCAGTCTTTGAGTAAGCGGTACTGCGTGAGTCCGGTGGCCGGTATGCGGCTGAGGCTAAAGATCAATCGCGGCTTAAAGGTGGGACTGCTTTCGGCTGCGATCTCAAGTGTCTTATCAGCCATAGTGGCAAGATAGGCGGCAATTTGATCCGGCATTAGCAGAGCTGGCACAAAGCAGCGATATTCGCCGTAGCTGAGTCCGCTGTCCCTTTGGCCTTTTAGCACATGACTGAGCACAATGGTGTCATCAGGGGTGATGGGAAGCAGCGCGATTGCCAAATTGAAAGACGCTTGAAAGCGGCTAAAGGGTCCGGGCTTAGTAAATAAAAAATCTTTGCTAAGTAACTCAAGACCGGAGTCTTTCAGCCAGTAGTCGGACGGCGTGGGGCGGCGGCCGTAAGCCTTTTCATACTCTGCGCTGTACCAGGTAAGGCGCGGCTCCATAGAGCGCCAGCGGTCACGACCAAGAAGCCACAGGTCTTCAGGGGTTAGACAGCCGTAGAGATGGCAGTGAAGTTCGTCAGTTAAAATAGGCATATTTGGTCTTCAGCTGTTAAGGGGAAGTTTGGTTTCTGACGCTGCTCAAGTGCCGAGACTGTTCCGGACTAAGGGCGTCCCTTCCACAGATCATTGAGCAGTACCATGCTCCCAGCTTGATCGAAGCCGTAGCCACCGAACAACCACAGAATGTTTGAACCATCTATCCATGATAGAGCAGAACTGCGTGAGCCAGGCACATTAGCCGCACCCGGTGTTGCAAACTGGCCGTAAGTTCCGGACTGACTCACCGTATAGCTTCCTGATATCCAAGTCCAGTTGGTGCCGTCATAACGCCACAAGTCGTTCAGCACACCGTAGACACCATTGTAATCGAAGCCCGAGCCACCAAATAACCACAAACTGCTAGCGGGTGGCCGGTCCATCCAGGCGATGGCTCCACTTCGAGCGCCGGGAATATTGCCGATAGCCGATGTGCCTTTTTGGCCATAGGTTCCATTGCTGTTCGCTGTTTTACTGCCTGAAACCCAGGTCCAACTGCCACCATAAAACTTCCACAGGTCGTTAAGATTACCGGTGGCTCCGCTTTCGTCGTATCCGTAGCCGCCAAACAACCATAGGTTGCCATAACTATCGTACCAAGATACGGCACCACTTCGAGCGCCTGGCATGTTCGATGATGAGCCTGTGCCCAGTGTTCCATAAACTCCTTTTTGATTGGGAAGTTGAGTGCCGGATACCCAAGTCCAGTTTTGGGTCTTGGAGTCAAACTTCCAAAGGTCATTGAGGAGCACGTTTGGACTTGCGCTATTGTCACGACTATAACCACCAAATAGCCACAGGTTACTTGAGCTGGTGCTAGGACGAGGTTCTAACCAAGTCACGCTGCCGTATCGCGATCTTGGCACATTACTAGCCGACTCGGTGCCCTTGGTGCCGTAATCACCGGTTTGATCGGAGACATTGCTTCCAGAGATCCATGTCCAAATAGCAGTGCTGGGATCGTACTTCCATAAATCGTTTAGGTAACCAACGTCGCCAGCGTTATCGTATCCGTTGCCTCCGAACAGCCAAAGCTTGCTGTCAGAATCCGTCCACGAGACAGCCGATGCCCGACCACCTGGTGCGTAGTTACCATCGCTGCCGTACTTTCCTGGTTGATTGGCAGTGGAACCCCCACCGACAAAGATCCAGTTTGTCCCGTCGTATTTCCATAGGTCGTTAAAATACGACTGTGTCATCCCAAGCGGTGTGCCGCCCCCGAAGAGCCAGAGTTGGTTAGCTGAATCGACCCACCCTGCGGACTGTTGGCGCCCGCCAGGAGTGAGCATAGTCGCTGCTTCACCAGCCAAGCCATAGACGGCGCTGCCGTTGCCTGAGTTGCTGCCTTTCATCCAAGTCCATGGTGCTGCCATACTAGTGTCGACTTCGAGCATCTGATAGGCTCTTTGATTTC
>CAIWTN010000103.1 GCA_903915625.1 uncultured Pseudomonadota bacterium
GAGGCGAAAAGAGGTTCTTGTCAAGGACAGCTCGCTAGCGAAGTTGCTATTGCCAAAAGGTATCCCGCTAAAGGTCGGGGACCGGCTTACACAAACCGACCTAGCAACTAGCCTGGAGCAGATTGCCAAACAAGGGCCAGATGTTTTCTACAAGGGCCTCATCGCCCAGAAAATTTCAAAGTTCTCGAGGACTCAACATGGTCTGCTCACGTCGCGGGATCTAAGTGACTACCAAGTCAAACAACGAACGCCGATTTCGGCAACTTTTCGCGGGCATCGCATTGTGACAGCACCGCCACCGAGTGCCGGCGGAATCATGATGCTACAATCCCTCAAGATTATAGAAGGAATGCCGATAAAACCAACCATGCCTCAGGACGATTATTTGCATATCATTGCAGAGGTTTTCAAACATACTTTTGCGGATCGTTACACGCAAATTGGCGATCCGGACTTTGAGACGCTAAAGATCCTGCCGCGCCTTAATGAAAGCTACATCACCAAAATCCGCGAAGACATTGATATCAAAACAGCGCGGCCAGCAACCACGATCAAAGCAGGCACTGGATTAATCGATGAAAGTCCAGACACAACTCATCTAAGCCTAATTGACTCTGAAGGAAACGCCGTCAGTGCAACAATCACGCTCAACTACTTTTTCGGTGCGGGCATCATGGTCCCTGGCACGGGAATCATTCTCAACGACGAGATGGGCGACTTCGATCCAAAAGGTGAAAACGGTAACCCAGTGCTTCCTAAGCGTCGCCCCATCTCGAGTTTATCGCCAACGATTGTTTTTGACGGCTCGAAGCCCATGCTTGCCTTGGGTGCGGCAGGCGGCCCATATATCATCACCGGAATGACACAAGCGATTTTAAATCGGCTGGTGCTCGGATGGTCGCTACGCGATTCGATTTTCGCACCAAAGATTCATCACCAATTTTCTCCTGATATCCTTCGGATGGAGAATGGCGGTTTCGCAAATGAAATTATTTCCGATCTGAGGTCTCGCGGCCATTCTATCGATGCGCCAGCTCTGTACGCGCAAATCCCAGCGGTGGAATTTGACAAGGCAAAAGGGCAAGTGACTGCAGTCATTGATCCACGTGACGAAGGCGGAGCCGTAGCGAAATGAATGTCATCAATCGAATGACCGCAAAAAGAGCATCGGCCACCAAGCCTAAATTGAGACTCATCCGCTGATACTCATTGAGACTCAGTATCTTTCTGAGACTCGGCCCAACTGAGACATTTTTAACAGTTTCAGTTATTTACCAAATAATGCCGAATATTTCAATTCTGGCACGCGCTTGCAACTACCCACCTGTAGAGCATCTGCTCTGAGACTCAGGCTTAGGAGGTTGCGAATATGCCATTTCACCGATGCCCCCGATGTTGGGAGGCTGCCTACGAAGTACTAAAGACCCATTGCTATTGCGTAAGTTGCAATTACTGCCCCGAGTTTGATTCCTCGTTCAACTGCTGCCTGTCTTGTCGTTGTTATTACGGACAAGCAGCCAAAGCATGTACTGGGAGGGCCGTCGCATGAAGCGCTTACTCTTTCGCATCAAGGAAGCACTACGGTCGTCTGGTAAGCATCGCGATGCTTACTGGTGGGATAACGCTCAGGTAGAAAAGTATAAGCGAGAGCACGAATCTCGAAACCAAAGTAGACGTCACGATTTGCTCTAGCATGAAAGAGGAGAGACCTAATGACACATATGCTGGAAGAAATGCGTACTGACCTGATCAAGCTGCGCAACGAGTTGCCGGCAAATAGTCACCGCAGCAAAGGTATTTTAAAACGAATCGATCGTGCTCTACTTATGCTTATCAATAACCGTCGAAGCATAAGAAAAATGGCGGGATTGGGGTTGCCGTGAACGGTACCATCAGCAGGGAAATTGACTCCGTTCTGCTTGCATTATCCGATCTTCCGCGTGAGTCAATGGCAGAGTGCCAAGATCTCATCAGAAGAATGCAGATAAATAATCGCGAAATTCACCGCGCCGAGCACCAGAGCGAGATCTTCGCCTATAGCGATGAATTCGAAAATGCACAACGCGACCTGGAGCTACTAGCTCACGTATCAGATGACCTAAGTTGAAGAGTTAAGGAGTCATAATGACGAATGAACAAAAAGAATTGCGACACGAATTAGTCGTTGGTCGTTGTGAAGGTGGGAAGATCCTATTGACAAAAAATGCTGGGCTAGCCATCCGCAAGAGTGCAGAGACGTTCTATAGCCTTAAATTACACATGTTTCCGGGATTAACATACTTTCTAAGTAAAAATTTCGGAGAAAATCCAAACTACACAATTTTCAGCAAAATCATCGGCGATGAAGGCGGGGTCCGATTCCAAAATCCGGTTGGGGCAGCCCGTCTTAGCAATGACATGAGAACACATCTTGAGATTCGATTTAATCTAATGGACCGCCGCCTGTTTATGAGTCTTTTCCCGACTCCTGGAGCTCACATCTAATAACGTAGTCGACACTCGCAGTCCTTACCACGACGACAATTAGCCACACATTTCTGAGGTTTGGATATGTCCGTTGATTATAGACGTTTTGGTTTAACAGCTATTGCCATGTGTATAGCGGTCGGCTCATCGACAGCCCTAGGTAGCGTTGAATCAAGCTTGATGGCTGTTCAGAATAAACTTATCAACGTCATTTTACCCCTAGCCGGAATTTTAGGGTTAGTGTTTGCCGCATTTTCATTTTTCACCGGTAATGCAAATGCAAGGTCGCATCTCTTCCTCGCAATGATGGGGGCAGTAATTGGTTTCGGAGCGCCGAGCATAATTGCCTTCATCCGCAGCTTGATCAACTAACATTAAGATTATGGCGGGTCCCTGATTCGCGGCACCGGGGCCCGCCAACTATTTTTCTGCCAAAGGAGCCTTGTGGCTTTAAAAACAACACAAGTTAGCCGATGCCTAGACAAGAAACTGCAAATTGCCGGCTATGAAGTCCCTGATCTGCTCGCGATATTCTTTTTTCTTTCACTCCTAAATTTCTTGTTCGGCAAGACCGAGATGAAACTCGCGTTGGTTTGGTTACCGACGATTTCAATTGCCATGCTACTGCGCTTTGGCAAGCGCAACAAACCAGAAAACTATTTGATTCATCTGGTGCGATTCCACGTCCGCCGCAAAAAACTCTATGGATTCAACGAACCTA
This sequence comes from uncultured Pseudomonadota bacterium, assembly GCA_903915625.1. Taxonomy (GTDB): domain Bacteria; phylum Bdellovibrionota_B; class Oligoflexia; order Oligoflexales; family CAIYRB01; genus CAIYRB01. Next base: position 3,188 of record CAIWTN010000103.1, read on the forward strand.
CCGAGTGGCTGCTGCCACCAAAAAAACTAACTAGAGGTGTACGATGCTAAGTGAAAACCTCGCTGATTATCTCCAGATCTGGGGAATCGAAGATGGCAACGTCGTGTTCGCAGATGGCTCCATAGGATTCGCCTTTGAGCTAGAGCCATTAGACGTGTCGTGTAGCTCGGACGAAAATATCAACGACTTTTCGCAGCGAACGATTCGGTTTTTAAACAGCCTCCCAAGCGGCCTTGATCTTCAATTCGTACAAGACATTAAAGCTGGCAATAATGAAATCATTGCGAAACATAGTAAATTATCAATAGTAGAGAAGCAGTCATTGGCTGCCTCTATGACAGAAAAACGCTGCAATAGACTTGCTAATCTTGATAGCGATGGCAGCTTACCGCAACACTCCTTAATTCTAGTGGTGCGCCGGGCATGGTCGGGCGGTCGCCTCAGAAAACCACGACTATTCACGCGACAATCTACGTTCAACGAGATGACAGAGGCGGCATTTCAGCATGAGATGGCCGAAGCAATACGACTCAAGAATGAAGTGACTGATCAGCTCACTGTACTTGGCCTTAAACCCAAGCTTATCACAGCAGAAAAGATGCTAGACGCGATTTATCTTCAGTGGAATCCAAATCGGCCCATTGGACTTAATGGATTCGATCCGGAATCTGTTCGATCATCGCTTCTGTTCTCAGATGTTTCTATTACCGATCGTGGTTTCACCATTGGGTGCATGCACCACCGTGTCATTTCACTCAAAATTCTACCTGAGCAATCGTTTTCGTCTATGGCATCTGTCTTGCGCGAATTACCTTTTGATTCCCGACTATTTTTTACAATTCATGTCCCTGATCAGTCAAAAGAGATTGAATTCCTGCAAACTCAGCGTCGATTAGCTTATTCTATGGCATTTGGAAAAAGGTCCGGTGTTTCTGATATCGCAAGTACAGCTAAGTTTTCTGATCTTGAGCGCCTCTTAGAACAAATGATTGGCCAGGGAGAGAAAGTTTTTCACGGCGGCATGAATATTCTACTGCGAAGCGAAGACGAGGAAGACTTACGCACTCAAGTTGCCCAAACACTCGCTATTATTCGCGAAATGGGCGGAGCCGAGGGATTTGAAGAAAGCCTTGCAGCATTCGAGTTGTTTACGCAATTCTCGCTACCCAATTCACGCATCAAAGATCGGTCAAAGCGACTTAAAACCTCAAATCTCTGTGACCTGATACCACTTTACGGTCCGTGGCGTGGCCATCGGGAGCCGCGAGTACTACTGAGGACAAGAATGGGAAATCTACTCGCTTTGGATCCATTCGACCCAGAACTA
>CAIWTN010000104.1 GCA_903915625.1 uncultured Pseudomonadota bacterium
AGCCGTGCTGGTCGCAACACTATCGGCCTACTGTCTAGAACGAACTCCGAGCTCGATGATTTGGCAAACGAAATTTATCGTAGCCAGCGCATATCCGAGTTGCATCGCAATGAGCCCGACCAAGAGATTAAGGACTACTGCTCTGGTCAGCTCGATCGTGCGGCGAAACTGGCGACACAGCTTCAGAGCAAGATCAAACAAACTCTTCAGACGGGATCATTCGTTTTTCGTGGTCAAGCAACGGCCGTTTCTGCATTGGATGGTGATCTCCTTGAAGCCACTAAAAAGTTATTGACCGATGTCGCAGACCAAGTTTTTGACCGTTACGTAGAAGCTCCAGTTCGTGCCGCAACCGATACCGCAGAAAAATTCCTGAAGGTCGCCAATCCTGCTGCCATCAGCCGTGCTTTGGATCCATTGGAGCTTGTACAAATTGTTTCTGGCCGCGCGTCTTTCAAGACCGATCACAAAGCCATGATCAGCATTCGTGACTACATTGACAAGCGTGGAACTGTTGATGGCAAACGTCTATTGGACGATTTCAGCAGCGACCCGTTCGGCTGGTCACCTGATACTACGCGCTATATCGTGGCTGCCATGCTGATGGCCGGTGAAATCAAACTCAAAGTGTCAGGCCGAGAAGTTACTGCCGCTGGCCAACAATCCATTGAAGCGCTGAAGACCAACAACTCATTCAAGCAGATTGGGGTGTCATTGCGAGATGAACGCCCATCAATTGAGACCCTGGGCCGCGCCGCGGAGCGTCTCACAGAGTTGGTAGGCGACATGGTTATTCCTCTGGAGCCGGAGATCAGCAAGGCAGCTGCCAAACACTTTCCTCGCTTTCAACACGACTATGGCTCCCTATCTGAAAAGCTCAGTGGTCTAGGGCTAGCGGGCAGTGACCGCATCCGCACGCTAAACCAGGACATCGTAGATGTTCTATTTACAGACGCGTCGGATGCTCCCCAGCGCCTGGGCGCGGAAACATCTGCGATCTACGACAATCTCAAATGGGCGCTGGAAGTCAAACGTGTGCTGGACAACGGCCTCGACGCCACCCTGCGCGATCTCCAGGCTCATCGCCGCGATGTCGAGGCGTTGCCCGATACCGGTGTGCCTGGCGAGCTGCGCCGCGAACTGGCGGAGGACTTGGGCGCGTTGTCAGAGCGCCTGGGCAAGGAAGATTTCTACAAGCATACCGCTGACTTCAACTCGCAGTTGACCCATCTGCGGGGTCGCGTGCGCGATGCGGTCATCTCCCTGTCCGACCAGCAGAAGCTGCACCTAAAAGAAGGAATCGTGGACTTGCAGCACATCCCTGAGTGGGAAGAGCTGACGCAGGAGGAACGCGGCAACGCCGTAAACCGGCTGGATGGGCTGGCGCTGGACGCCACGCAGGATCTTTCTGGGCTTAAGAAGCTGCTGGCCCGGGACTATGACATCAACAGCACCCTGGAGGAGCTGAAGCGGTCGATCCACCGCCAGGGCCAGGAACGACTGCGCCAGCGCATGGAGGAAGAACGGGCCAAGTCTGGGCAAAAGGGACCGTCCAAACTCACAAGGAAGGTTGCTTTGCAGGCCAAGATCACCAATGCCGCCGACATCGACGCAGTCATTCAGCAACTCCACGAAATCAAGGCGGAGGCTGGCCTTTACACAGAAATCGAGATCACCTTTTCGCTCAGCAACGGAGTCGAGTACTAAATGGCCTTCGACCAAACAACAAGAAACCGCCTGCAGCGCTTCGTCAACGACGCTCGTCGGTTGCTGGAAGAAGAGTTCACCCGCCAGCTGCAGAACGACTACGGTATGGACCCGAATGCGGGAGTCGTTGCCGAGTTGTCGAGCCTGCGGCACATCAACGACGCTCAGCGCGAAACCGCTCGAATTCTGCGCGACACATTAGCGCACTACACCGCCAGCGGCGACATGAATGCCATTCAGGGGCTGGATCGCATCGTGCGCGAACAGGCGTTCACTGTGCTCAACCGCCTGGCCGCCCTGCGCATGGCGGAGTCGCGCGGGCTCCTTGTTGAGTCGGTAGGAAACGGTTTCCAAGCCAAGGGCTTTCAGCTCTATGCTCGCCTTGCCGGCACCGGACTCGGCGAAACGGGTGATGCCTACCGCGTCTACCTTCTTAGCGTATTCGATGAGCTCGCGCAGGATCTGCCGGGTCTATTTGACCGCTATTCGCCGCAGGGGCGCCTGTTCCCGCGAGAGGCCGCACTTCTGCAGTTACTCATCCTGATCAATGACGCTGACATTGCCCCGTTGTGGGGAGAGGATGAAACAATCGGCTGGATCTATCAGTACTTCAACTCAAAGGAAGAACGTAAAGAAATGCGGAGGTCTCGCGCTCCTCGAAGTAGTCGCGAACTGGCTGTCCGCAATCAGTTCTTTACCCCCCGATACGTAGTGGAATTCTTGGTTGACAACACGCTTGGGAGGCTTTGGTTCAATTGGACAGGCGGCCAGACCGCGCTGCGCAATTCTTGCCAGTACCTCCTAGTAAAGCCGGGCGAAGAGCCTAAGCCGATTTCGAAACTGCGAGACCCGCGCACTCTTAAGCTTCTGGATCCAGCTTGCGGCTCCATGCACTTTGGGCTGTATGCTTTTGATCTCTTTGCTGAGATCTATCACGAGGCCTGGGATTGGGAGCAAAAGCATGGTCCTGGCTCACTGGATGTTTCGACTTTGCCTCATGCGGCGCTCAAGCCACTGAGTCAAACCTACGAAGATCAGGCGACATTTCTACGTGATGTGCCACGCCTGATCATCGAAAACAATATCTATGGCGTTGACATAGACTCGCGCGCCGCGCAGATCGCTTCATTGGCGTTGTGGTTGCGGGCTCAGCGGGCTTGGCATGAAGCAGACGTGAAGGTTAAGGACAGGCCGCAGGTAGGGCAAGGCCATGTGTTGGCGGCCCTTCCGCCTCCAGCCGAATTGGAACTGCGAAAGCGCTTCATGGAGGATCTCGATCTACTGGATGCTAAGTTGTTCGAGCAAACTCTTCTTATGCTTATGGACTTACCAGAGCTTGGCGTACTGTTGCAGGTGGAAAAGGAATTACCCGCGCTTATTAGAAAGGTGTTTGGAGAAAATGGTTCTCTTTTCCAGATTGAAGACATGGAGGAGTGGCAAAAAGCCGAGGCAAGGCTGCGCGACGCGCTTACGGCATATGCCCATGCTGCACGCTCATCCTATCAAGGGCGTCTTTTCGCAGAGGATGCGTTGCAATGTTTTCGAATGATAGACCAATGCCGCATAACTTTTGATGTAATTGTGATGAATCCACCTTTTGGTTCGCCGAGCCAATCTACACGGGCGGCTATTTCCGCCTGGTACCCGAAAAGCAAAGGCGATCTTCTCTCGGTTTTTATTGAGCGAGGAATACAGTTAATGAGAGCTCACGGCCTGTTGGGAGCAATCACGTCCAGAAACAGCTTTTTTATAGGCACTTTTAAAGAGTGGCGAGAAGAGATTGTTCTTTCTAAGACTCAACCCGTTGCATTTGTCGATTTAGGAATAGGAGTAATGGATGATGCCTTGGTGGAGTCTGCCGCTTACATATTGGAGAAATCTATATGACAGAGTTTTTTCGACTTATAGATGTTGCCGACAAAGAGAGCGTTTTGAGGGCGGAAGTATTGAGCCTCCGCACTGGCAAGCCCTCAAATTTCAACTACAGCATCAGGCCTGACGCTTTTAGTCAAATTCCTGGCTCTCCATTTGCCTACTGGGTGAGTGAGCGCGTTCGTAAACTTTTTCGTTCGACATGCGCTTCAAACTTCCTTTTTAAGCCGGGGATCGCTTCAGGTGACGACTTTCGTTTTTTGAGAAGTTGGTGGGAAAGTCATAGGTCAGACCCTGATTGTGTGCCCATAGCAAAGGGAGGCGATTACTCTCCTTTCTACCAGGATCTCGATCTCATTTTTCGCAATAAATTTGGCGGAAGAGAATTCCTAAGCTTTGAGAAATGCCAACCCAGAAATATGGCGTTTTTCGGCAGACCTGGAATTACTTGGCCTTTCAGAACTGCAAAGGGACTTAACACTAGAGCACTTCCAACCGGATGCGCATTTACTATTCAGGGAATGGCTGGTTTTGATAAAAAAGATAACACGAATGAAATTTTATTTCTACTTGGAGTTACCAATTCAAGCGTTTTCAAGCAGTTACTTCTGTTGTCGGTTGGTGCATTTGCTTTCCAAGCTGGTGCAATGTCTATCGTTCCAATCCCTAAAGTTGATGAAGAGCACAAGAAGCGTATTGCTGAAATTGTAAGGAGTATTTGGCAGCTGAAATACAAACTAGATTCCATTTGTGAGACCTCACACGCTTTTAGACTTCCCTATAAAATAGCAAATTGGGACTTTGATTTTGAGCAGAACACTTTATTGGATTTTCAGGAAAAACTCGATCAACTAGTCTACAAAATATTTGATCTTCATGAAGAAGATAAGCTCGCCATCAAAAGACTTGCACAGGAATTCGAAGGAATCTCTGATCCGGATGAACCGGAATTTGAAGGTGAAGCCCCTGACGTACCAGAGAATGTAAGCAGTCCAGATTTAGGCGCAAATCTTTTAGGAGACTGGTCTTCCCTAAGCTGGGCCGTTGGTGTGGTTTTCGGCCGCTTTGACTTGCGACTCGCAACGGGTGAACGCAAGGAACATGATAAGCAGGGTCCATTTGACCCACTGCCTGCTAAAAGCCCTGGCATGTTGCCAGACAGCATAGCTATATTCCATTCTAATAGCGGCATCCTGGTGGATGAGCCCGGCCACCCGCACGATCTATCGCGACTGATTGAAGAAGTTATCGCCCGTGTACAAGACGAAGTCCCAGGAGACGTGCGTCGCTGGTTGCAAAAAGATTTTTTTCCAATGCACATGAAGCAATACAGCAAGAGTCGCCGAAAGGCTCCGATTTATTGGCCGCTATCTACAACTTCCGGCAGCTACACCCTTTGGCTCTACTATCCAAGCTTGAATAGCCAAACGCTTTATACCGCCATTAACGACCTCGTCGAACCCAAACTACAACAGGTCGGAGTTGAAGTAACGGCGCTGCGAAAAAAAGGTACTGCCCGTCAATTAGACGACGAAAAGAAGTTTGAGACCCTGCTGACACTTGAGCTGGAGCTAATTGAACTACGCGACAACCTGCTCAAGATCGCCCCCACATACCAACCAAGCTGGGAAGATGGGGTCCAGATCAGCGCAGCGCCACTTTGGCCACTGTTTCGCTACCAGCCCTGGCAATTGATTTTGAAAGATACCTGGACTAAGCTGGAGGCAGGCGAATACGATTGGGCATACCTAGCCATGAACTACTGGCCCGAGCGCGTTCGTGAAAAATCCAAGAACGATAAGTCTCTTGCGATCGCCCATGGCCTTGAGCAGTTCTATGTTGAGCCTGCGGCACTATCAAAGAAGACTCGTGGACGCAAGAGGGTGGGAGGCGATGAATGAGCATTGCTGAATTTATCCGCGAAAGCGTGATCCGGCCTCGATTGAAGCAGGCAGGCGCAATGGTGGTGTATGACCCCGATATGCGATACCGCGAGCAGTGTTTCGATCTGGCCAGCGACAAATTTCAGGTAGTGGATGCGTCCAATAGTAGTATCGAAAGTCGGGAGGCAGCTTTGCTTGCTCTGCAAGAGGTTGGGAATCCTCAATCTACACTAGACGGTGTCCTAATTTACGTGCCGCGTAAACGTTCAGAAACCGATGAAGAGAAGCAAGCAGACCCGTTTGCCATCTATGCAGAATGTGGTGCTGTATTCCCGCAACATGATGGTGACGAGTACCTCAGTCTTTGCTTGCGTGCGAGGCCGGATCACGCTACAGAGATTCGCCAGGTGTTTGCCAACGCATCGCGTGGGCCAACCTTTAACGTGATCGACGCCATCGGCGGCGGCGTCAGTTGGCCACAGCTCAGGGCGACGCTACGTGTTGAGTCGGGTCGCGAGATTCTGGCTGCAATACTGGTGCCCAATGCCACGCAGACGGCTGCACTTAAGGATCAAGAAGGATGGGTGCAAGAGGCTCGCGACTTCCTTCGCGCCACACTTGGTCTGAACCTAAAGACACGAAGTAACACCTGGGCAGCACTGGCCGACGAGCTTTGGCGCTTTGTGATGTTTAGCGAATTCGTGTTTGACTTACCAGTCGCTGTCCCTGTAACCCTGCAAGGGGTTCCACATGCTCCGGTAGAGGCTAGGCCAATTGTGGAAGATGTCTGCGAGCGGCTGCGTAGCGATCCGAAGTCATGTGCAATCTATATCGAGCGGGCCGAAGATATCGAGGAACAGCTCAACCTTAGCGATCTTTGCTCCGCAATCGAAGATCTTGGTGAGCGCGACACATTCCCTTTTGAGGAAAGGACTTTTCTGCGAACCGCTATAAAGGGCATCGTAAGCGGTAACACGGATGCTACGCGTCGTGCGTTGATCCGGCAGAAGAGCTCTGTCTGGCTTGGCAAGGGTGAGAGTCAGGCGCAGTGGGATGTTATACGCTCAGGCCTTGGCCTCTTGGAGTCGTGCGATGATTTCGAACGCCAGTTACCTGACCACGCACGCTCTCAGGCCGAGCTGCTCGACTTCTATCTAAGTAGCCTTCGTGAAGCAGACCGTTTGCAACGTGAGTTTGAACAGGCCGCGGGTGACTTCCTAGACCAGAACGGATCGATGTACGAGGTAATTGGGCTTGCACGGGCGCGTTATCGACGCCTTGCTGAGAAGGTCCAAGCCGTGTTCGTAAAGCACATCGAATCTACTGGTTGGCCACCAGCCGGCCGCCTTGCGAACGCGGATGTCTTTGATCGCCTAGTTGCCGATCGACTCAAGGAGGGCGGGCACAAGATAGCCTACCTGATGGTTGATGCTTTGCGCTACGAGCTAGGCGTTGCTTTAGAAAAGCTCATAGCAGAGGACGGACCGGTTGAGCTGAAGGACGCCTATGCTCAGTTGCCAACTATCACCCTTGTGGGAATGGCTAGTTTGCTTCCCGGGGCACGTGCGAGCTTAACCTTGTCACTAGAAAATGACGCACTCGTACCCAAGCTGGCTGACGAGCCGGTAAGCAACGTCGCACAACGCATGAGCATATTGTCGAGGCGATACGGAGACCGTTTTGAGGAGATGCCTCTCAACGACTTTGTTCGGGGCAAGCCGAAGATCGCCGATGCCGTTGACCTGCTGGTGCTGCGATCGACTGAGATTGACAGCCAGCTAGAAAGCAACCCGGAGACCACTCTCGGTTTGATCCCGGGCACTCTCAAGTTGATACGCGTGGCGCTGCATAAGCTAAGAAGTATGGGGTTTAAGGAAGCGGTGATCGTTACCGATCACGGCTTCTTTCTGAACGCTCAAGCTGAGGCGGGCGACGTCTGCGTCAAGCCTCAAGGTACGTGGCCGGTCAACGCGCATGACCGCGTAATGCTCGGCACTGGCTCGGCTGACGTACATAGCTTAGTCGTGAGTTCTGATAAGGTCGGCATCCGTGGTGATTTCGCACAGGTAGCAATGCCTCGCAGCATGGCTCCGTATCGCTTGGGTCACCTATATTTCCACGGAGGGGCTTCGCTGGCAGAGGCTGTTGTGCCTGTGCTAGTTGCTCGCTTAGATATCGACTTCCAAGCTGAGCAGCGGAAGGTGATGATCGAGTTGACCTATAAGAATGGGGCTAAGCACATAACTACGCGGCTGCCGGTCATTGAAGTGATGCTAGTCTGTGAGGATATGTTCTCCCAAGATATGAGCTTGGAGATCTTGCTGGAAGCGCAAGATAGCAAAAGCAATGTAGTCGGTGAGCCGCGACCTGGCGGAGTTGTGAATCCAGCTACGCGAACGGTGACCTTGATTCCAGGTAAGAGACAGCAAATTGTGCTTCGCATGGATGACGAATTCCGGGGCAAGTTCTCGATAAAGGCGCTGAACCCGATGACTCTGGCTCTTGCCTCAAAAGGCAGTGAATTAAACCTTCAAACAGATTACACGGAATGAGCTTTATGGACGAACTCGACAAAAAATTAAATGACACTTTTGACGGAAAAGTACTTCGAAAAGACCTGCTTCACCGAATAAAGAAAGGCACGAACGTCCCTACTTTCGTACTTGAATTTTTACTCGCCAAGTATTGCGCCAGCAACGATCAAGCTGAGATGGATGCTGGAATGGAGGCCGTACTTTCGTCGTTACAGGAGAACTACGTTCGGCCAGACGAAGCCAATGCAGCACAATCCAAGGTGGCCACCAAGGGCAAGCACCGATTCATTGATAAGGTGCACGTCCGCTACGTTGAAAAGGAGAAGCGCCACTGGGCATCGCTCGAAAACTTCAATTCACAACGCATTGCAATCGGTGAAAAGTTCTATCGTGACAACGACCGGTTGTTGGAGGGCGGTATTTGGGCCGAAGTAACGCTTGCCCACAACGATATTGAGGAAGACGACTATGCTTTCTCAATTGAAGATCTAAGGCCCATTCAGCTCTCCCGCTTCGACTTTGAGCGATACACCGAAGGGAGGGGCTCATTCACAAGAGACGAATGGCTTGCCTCTGTTTTGCGTTCAGTGGGCTTGGAACCAAGCAAACTGTCTAAACGTGTGCAGATGCATTACATCGCAAGGCTGGCACCGCTAGTTGAGCCAAATTACAACTACATAGAGCTCGGACCACGTGGAACTGGTAAATCTTACTTCTTCAGCGAGTTTTCACCCTACGCCACACTGATCTCCGGTGGCCAGGCAACCAAGGCCACACTTTTTTATAACAACGCCCGTCGCAAGGTCGGGTTGGTTGGTTACTGGGACACCGTGGCATTCGACGAAGTTGGCGGCATTAAAGTGCGTGATCCTGACACCATTCAGATCATGAAGGACTTTATGGCCAATGGTCGCTTTTCTAGAGGTGCAGAGGTCATAGCCGATGCAAGCTTAAGCTTCGTAGGCAACATCGATCTGTCAGTTCAGCAAGTCGTGAACTCCAACGAGTTTGACTTGTTCCAGCCACTTCCGCCAGAGCTTGATTTAGCTGTTATGGATCGGTTTGCTGCTTATATTCCTGGCTGGGAGATGCCAAAAAATAGCAGCGAGTTTCTGACGAATAATTATGGATTCATTACGGACTATCTCGCCGAGGCCTTCCATTATCAGTTCAAGCACACGAACCGATACGAGGAGGTGAGCAAGCGAATTAAATTGGGCAAGTCGATTGAAGGTCGAGATGAAAAGGGCATCAAAAAAACGGTCTGCGCCTTCCTGAAGATTTTGCATCCGAATGGCCCGCCAACGGACGACGAGTTTGCAGAGTATGTTTCCTACGCAACGGAATGCCGTCGGCGCGTGAAGGAACAGATGAACAAACGCAAACCTGATGATGAGTTTGCAAAGATCAATTTATCCTACTTCACTGTTACCGGCGAAGAAGTTGTTGTTTTCTGTCCAGAATCAAAAGATGCATCTGCAACTCAAGAACCAGCACGCCGCAGGCTCAATCAG
>CAIWTN010000105.1 GCA_903915625.1 uncultured Pseudomonadota bacterium
GCGCCAGACGCTAGCCGCGAGATGATCGAGTTGGTCGCGATGCGTGTCAGTGAAACGATCGCACGCGAGATCAAAGATGGCCTGAACCTCGCGAATAGATCCGAGAGTCATGACGAAAAAGCGGCGCTGATCCGCGACGCTGACGCGCCCGTAACCCTCGGCCAAGGTTAGCGCGAATGATGCAGCAGCGCGTCGCAGCTGATCGCCGAGTGGCCTCGGTAGCTCGATGCTAACGATGTCGCGATAGAGTTAACGTGCGAGTTGGTAACTGCGAAACGATTTCATAATCAGGTCCTTTCAGGAAAAAAACAGTTCACGAGTAGTGGCTGTTTTTTTTCTGGAAGGAGCTGATTAGATTTGAGGGAGTAATATTGAGTTGTTTATTCAGGCTTCGGGAATCAGGAATCAGGAATCAGGAATCAGGAATCAGGAATCAGGAATCAGGAATCAGGAATCAGGAATCAGGAATCAGGAATCAGGAATCAGGAATCCGACTTCGGGAATCAGGCACTTAAATACTCAGTCGATGGATCTGCGGCCAGCACTGATCCACTGAGTATTTGCCTTGGCTATCTACTTTTATGGTAGCTGCGTGATTACGCATGTCGTGGGTAAAGAATAGCATCCAGTGGTCACGAACTGCGGTCTCGTAGAGATCTTTCTTCTCGTCGATCACTAGTTCTGCATATCGGTCGTAGCCCATAGTTACGGGCAAGTGTAGCCAAGGCACGCCAGGGACTAGATCACCGCAGAAAATGACTGTGTGCTGGTCACCGCGAAATATCGTGTGCATATGTCCCGGTGTGTGTCCGTTACTGAAACGAAACGATAGTCGGTCCGGCATTAGCTCGGATGTGCTGGTGCCGTCGATCAAAAGCAAGCGACCGCTCGTCTGCAGTTTGTCGGTTAAACCAGGGATGAATGACGCGCGGTCCCTAAAGTGCGGATTTGCGGCTCGTTCAAAGGCGGTCCTGCTGACAACGTAACGGGCATTGGGGAATAGCAGTCGATCGTTACCAGCGGTGATTTCTGCATAGCTAGGGAGTAAGCCACCAGCGTGATCGAAATGCAGATGGGACAAAATGACCGCGTCAATATCTTTTTCCGTTAATCCTAATGTTGCGAGGCTGGCAAGTAATTTATGCTCCGATTCTGTTACACCGTAACGCTCGGCCAGCTTCGGTGGAAAAAAAACGCCGATCCCGGTTTCGCAGAGAATGCGTTTATTTTGATATTCGATGAGCATGCCGCGGCACGATAAGTGGACTCGGCCGCGTTCATCCGATGGAATCCAGCTTTCCCATACTGCGCGCGGGACATTGCCAAACATGGCGCCACCGTCCAGCCATTGAGTATTGCCTTCAATTGCAGATAGTTTTGGGGCCATGGAACTCATCCTAGAAATAAAATTTGAGGCATCAATCAATGGCGAAATCACTGTCGCAAAAAGGTCATCAGCGGACAAGTGATTATTCTTTAGGCGATTCGGCGAAAACGCTTACGTACGAGGGACTTCCGGCGGTCGCAGGGGTAGTTATCAACACTTGCTGTGGATAACTCAAAAGGTCTAAGTGTTTTGGGTGGGTGCATCTTATGAGCGGCTCATGCCCTCAGTAATCGAGGGATTTTTAAGGTATTTCGATGAGAGAGAGAAATCGCTGTTGAATCGGAAAAAAATTTAAATAAAACGGTAGCCTTTTGAATTGCGGTTCACTAATGTGTCCCGACGCCCCCGCGGTATCTGAGTAAGGTTTGACGTTATGTTTCACGGAATGAGCGTTCTAAGGTCTATTTTTATAGCGGCATTGTGTCTGAGCACACATGCTTATGCTTGGGGCGAGCGCGGACATCATTCTGTGGCGATAGTTGCTGCTAGACTCAGCGCTCAGGAATTGGGCCCCGATGTCTCTCTGTCGCGCATTCTGATTGATAAAGAGTTCATGCTAGCCCACTTGGCTAATGTGCCTGATATTGTTTGGCGTAGCATCGACCAAGCAACGACGGACATAAACGTATCCACGCATTTTATTGACATCGAATATGTCGCTGCTGCACCCAAATTAGATTTGCTGCCGCGCACGTTTTCAGCCACTCAATCTGCGGTTCGTGAGCGCTGTAAATTGGCCACCATGGCTAAAGACACAATATGCAGCGATGTAGCTGCCAATGGTAGCGATGCAATTGCAAAAACTGGTACGGCTCCTTTGCGTGTGCAGCAGTTGCAGCAGATGATGGCAGCAGCTTTTCTTCGTGCCGGTCAGGCTAAAGATACAAAGGCGAAGATTGAAGCGGTCAATGATGCATTAATTGCAGGCGGTATTTTAGCACATTTTATTGGTGACTTGGCGCAGCCTCTACATACGACGCGCGATTATGATGGTTTTGAAACCGGTCAAGGTGGTCTCCATGCTTATTTCGAGAGCGATCTCGTCCAGGCTCAAGATCTTAGCTTGTTAGATAGCGTTTACCGTGCAGCATTGCCGCGACGAGAGCTAAAAGTGCTTTTGAGCTCAATAGCAAAAGTTGATCGCGAACGCGCCGAGACTTTGCCGATGGAGTTAGCTTATGCGGAAGCACTTGACAGCCACGCTAAGTTAGAGCGACTGCGCGCGATGGATAAAAAGACTGCTTTGAAGCGAGCTAGCAGTGGCGAACACGGCATGAAGATTCCGGCTGTGCGTGAGCTTCCTGCGAAGGTAGCAGCATCGTTTCGGCCATTTATCGTGCAGCGTCTCAGCTTGGGCGCACAAACATTGGCGCATTTATGGGTTGCTGCTTACAAACAAGGCGGTAGTCCAAATCTTAAAGACTTTAAGAGCTATTACTACCCTGTAGCTCCGACCTTTATTGCGCCGGCTTATCTTACAGTAAGTCATTGATGCAAAAGGTCTGAGATATGTCTCGGAGCGTGAGTATGAGTCTGCTTAGGCGTCTGCACACGCTGATTTTGCTATGCGCTTTCAGCCTGTACTTCGCTCCTAAAGCTCACGCGGAGGAGCTGCTGATTGGAGCTGCGGCTAGCATGCGCGAAGCTTTGCAGGAAGTTGCTGCGGGTTTTAGTATCAGTAGTCATGTGCCAGTGAAATTTAGCTTTGCCGCGTCTTCAGAATTGGTCAATCAAACGAAGCATGGAGCACCATTTGACGCTATTATCACTGCAGATACCGTCACTATGGATCTACTGGAGAAGGAAAACTTATTAACCCGTCAAAGCCGCATCGAGTTAGTTGGTAATGAGTTGGTGCTGGTTGTGGCAGTCAACAGCCCTGCGGCGAAAGCCTCTCTGAAGTCACTGACGGACCTTCGTAAGGACATAGTCAAAAGGATCGTGCTCTGTGACCCGGTTGTACCAGCTGGACATTATGCGCAGGAATTACTGACGCGGCTTGGACTAGTAGAGCTGCTAAGACCAAAGTTTGTATTCGGGGTAAACGTTCGCGCAGCTCTCGCACTAGTGGCGAGTGGCGCAGCTGATGCTGGTTTTGTCTATCGCACAGACGCTGCTGTTGCAAAACAACGCGTTAACGTAATTTATACTGCTGGTGCAGAGACGGGTTTAAATATTCGTTATCCCGCAGCGATCATTCGGAGCAGTGCGAAGCAAGCATCGGCTCTATCTTTTTTAACTTATTTAAAATCGCAGCAAGCGCTAGCTGTCTTTGAGCACCATGGATTTCTGCGCCTATGAATGATGCTGTATATGGATGATGCTGTATTAGATTGTGTGCTTCTCACCATCAGGGTTGCTGGCGTGGCCACCTTGATGATTGTGGTGATTGGCACGGCAGTTGGTTGGGCCTTGGCCCGTGGCAAGGTGCCGGCGCAACTATTGGTCGAAGCTGTACTGCTTTTACCGATGACTATGCCTCCGGTTGCAGTTGGACTCGTACTGTTAAATTTAATGGCACCATCAGGGCCCCTAGGGACATTCTGGTATTTACTTACTGGCGAACGCCTATTACTGACTTGGCAGGCCGCTGCGATAGCCGCCTTCACGGTAGCATTGCCGCTATATGTAAGAGCTGCTCAGGAGGCTTTTGCCGCAGTACCGCGCCGTCTTGAGGGTGTTGCCGAAAGTCTAGGTTTAGGGCCCTGGCGGTTGTGGTTTCAGGTGAGTTTGCCGCTCGCTGGTCCGGGTCTCGCTGCTGGCGGATTATTGGCATTTGCTCGGGCGCTGGGCGAGTTTGGTGCTACGAGCTTAGTCGCCGGTGCGATTGCTGGGCGCACAGAAACTTTGGCTGTTGCCATTTATAACAGTATCAATAATGGCAATGAACATCAGGCTTGGGTGCTTGCCTTGTGGTCTGCGGCATTAGCTGTGTTAGCTACGGTTGCCAGTCGCTATCTGAGTACGCGTTTCCCCAGTGTAGAGCGGCGAGGATAGCAACATGCGATTTGACTTAAATTTTGCCTTCGCTACTCGTGACTCGCAACTGCCGTTCAAGTTAGAAATCAATCATCAGTGGGATGCCAAGGTTACCGGGATTTACGGTCATTCTGGAGGTGGCAAGAGTTCGCTGGTGGAAGTGCTGCTTGGTCTTAAATCAAGAGCCTTAGTGCGCGGTCACTGCCGCGTTGGCAGCGCCCTACTTTTCGCAACGGCAGACGGCGTGTGGCTATCAACGCGCGAGAGACGTTGTGCGTGGGTTCCGCAGGAAGCGGCATTACTTCCGCATTTAAGTTCTCTGGGTAACATAAAGTTAACGGCTAAGACGGGTGCAGACCTTGACGCAGTGATCACTGCACTGCAATTAGAGGGCTTACTTAGCAAAAAGCCGAGACAATTATCGGGAGGCGAGCGTCAGCGTGTGGCATTAGCGCGGGCATTGCTTGCACCTCACGACATGCTTGTGCTTGATGAGCCTCTTGCGGCTCTTGACTCTGCTCAGCGTTTGGCAACTCTCGAGTTTCTGCGCCGTCGGGTGGCCGTCGAGAATACCCCGATGTGGTATGTGAGCCACCGTTGGGATGAGATCCTGACAATCTGCGATCATGCCATGGTGATCGAAGAGGGGAGGCTGCGTTGGCATGGTCCACCCAGGCTTTGGGCTGAGGCTAAATCAGAGTATAATAGCCAGTAAAAACAATTACTTTTAAGCTTGATCCTCAAACAACCTGCCGTAAGCTGCGTAAAACTTTTAAGGTCTGGGGTCGCTGATGCCGAAGCGCATTTGTTAGTTGCGAATGCCGCTTGGGAAAAGTCTATGGAGCCAGCAAAAATCCTAATGCCACTCAGATCGCTTTGGCGGCGACACGCTAGTACGGCTGTATTGGTGCTCATGTGCTGTCTGGGCGTAGCTATGACCAGCGAATCTGAGTCTCCGACTTCAACTCCAGCTGTAGCTCCAGCTGTAGCCCCAACTGTAGCTCCAATTCCCACAGTAGCCCCAAATTCTATATCCCAAAACGAAGCGACAGTCGGAAAAATTCAGTTGCTGCTCGCCCTAGTATGGGATGGGCAGGATCTTTCGGAACATAATTTATCGGCCTTAGCAGAATTCAGAGAGCAACATCGCGATCTGTCCATAGTCCATTTGGTCAGTCCGGCGTATTTCACCAAGACTAAAGCTGATAAAGCCGCTGTGACAGCGACGCTGCGGTCCTTAATTCAGCCGCAGGATCAAATTGTGGTGTTACTAGGTGGATGGAAGTCGCTGGTAGCTTCAGCCGGTGTGATTTATCGGCAAGCCCCGACTTTTTGGAGCTCTGCGGCGACACCTGGCGATTGTGCGATCGACTGTGGTAGCGATGTTCCACTCCATATTTACCCCGATGCAGATATTGCCAAGATTTTAGCGAAGGGCTTGAGTACTCTAGCCGCCAACGGTTTTGAGCGACCAATTGGAGTTTCCGTGCAGGGCTGGATGGCATCACCTCAGCTGCACGAGGCAGCTGTTCGTGCCGGTCTGAAGTACGATCTTTCGGCGGTAGCTCCTGATTTACTAATGAAGCGACTCAAAAACTATCCGATCTATGCCTGGGCGCGCGCCCTATGGCCAGATCTCACGACACACAGCCAGCCCTTTAAGGTGACCACGGACGCCGGCAGTATTACAGAAGTTCCACTGAGTCTGGCCACCATGGATTATCTGACCAGTAAGGACGTGGATTCAATTTTCCGGGAATATTTGCAACACTTGCAAAAGACTCCTAATCGCGATCTGGTCTTTCCTCTGGTCTTGCATCAGGAAACGGCCATGACAACTGTCCCGATACTGTCTGCTTCGTTGCAAAAGATATTTGCTGCCGCGGCCCTTGAGCATGTGCAGTTGGCGACATTGAGGCTTCCCGAATCAGTCCCAGTACCTTGGGACGTAGATGTGAAAAAATCTCAGGAAGAACAACCAACTCCGCAGTCTGCTCCGGTGGCGCCAGTAAATTCTGCTATACCTGTGGCACATTGACCTGCCATTCTGGTCTGGTTATGCAGGTGCAGCAGATGATCAAGCGAGGCCACCATGTACGTTGATGTGCATACTCATCTAACTCACGAAGCTTTTGCAGCGGATCAAAGTGCGGTGATTGAGCGTGCGATCTTGGCCGGCGTGTCCGCGATCGTTGTGAATGGCTTAGATCCCGTATCTAACCGTCAAGTTCTCGCCATGGCTGAACGTTTTTCGGCGGTAAAGCCAGCCCTAGGTATTTATCCCGTGGATGCAGTCTGTGGCTTGTTGCCTACAGATTTCCCGCTAAAAGTTGAAGTTTTTGATGTCGATGCAGAGATCGATTTCATTGCTAGCAATGCTCAGGCCGGACGTTTAGCCGCGATTGGCGAGTGTGGCTTGGATGGCCACTGGCTTGCAGCAGATACTTTTGCTGAACAAGAGCGTGTATTCGGTCGACTGATTGATGTAGCGCAAACTTACGATCTGCCACTGATTATTCACACGCGTAAATTAGAGCAGCGTGCGATTGATATCTTGCGCGAGCGGAAAGTGAAGAAAGTTAATTTCCATTGCTTCGGTGGTCGGACCAAGCTGGCTCAGGTATGTGCTGAATCAGATGGCTGGTATTTTTCTATTCCAGCGAACGCTACCGTTAACGAAGCTTTTCGGAAAATGCTGACGACGTTGCCTGTAGAGCGGATTCTGACCGAAACAGATGCGCCATATCTGCCGCCACGTAAAGGGGAGCGGAATGAGCCGGCAAATGTTGTCGGGACCATAGATATTCTGGCGCATCAGCGTGGATGGAGTCACGAGCAGGCTGCCAAACAAGTCTGGTCAAATTACCAAGACCTATTTGGCAAGCGCTGGAGCTTGTGATTTACCCTGCCTCTATGACTTAGAGGTGCAGAGTTGTTTGGGTCTCGCCCTGTGCACATTCTTGCGTTGTGACGTGTAAGCGAAAGTTATTGATATTGATCCAAGCAGGCTGATTCTCGTGTACCGAGATCGTGTTGTCGGAATAAAGAGTTGCACAATATAGTTTCGGCTCAGATCTGGAAGCGGCTGTTGCCGGCGCAGATATCCTGTGGATATTAGCAGGTAGCGATGCGTCTGCGTCTTTTGGCGCTGTTGGGTCTTGGTCGCTTGGAGTCTTGCCAGATGACTTTAAAGTAGTGATTAGCTCAAACCGAACTGCTCGCTGAATACGCAGTTGGTAGTCACCTGCCGGTAGATCATTGCTGCTGAAGTTGCCGTCGCGATGGAGGTCACCAGACCGTGCGACTTGGCCTGATAGGTCGTATCTAAAGCCTGAAATGAAGCTGTCATTATCAAGGGGGGTGGTGAGTGCCAAACGGTAACCATCCTCGCCTTGTGCAACTACCTTGCCGTCACTTTCTACCTGCAGTAGCTCGTGCAGGCGACTCGCCAAGTCATCTGCATTAAAAAATTCTTTGCCATCAACAAAAAATCCCTGCATCGCACCAGCGTGGCCGTTTAGACAGCCGCGTCCGGAGATGAAGCGGCAGCTAGCAGAGTCCCGAGAAAGAGATCGGTCATCGCTAGGAACCGATAGACGTTTTCCCGTGGTTTCACCGTCTTTGCTGACGTCGACAGAACAGCCAGTTAATACGGAACACCCAGTTAATACGGCTAAAGTCGCGAGTTTAGCGACCAAGATGCTTTGTGCTTTCATGCCGCACCCCCAGTAAAATGCGAAATTCGTAAGGCTACACTGCTAATTACTTAAGCAGCGTTACTGGGGATAAGCAATAAATATGCGCTGTGGGTTTATCTTGTGAGGAATTTCAGCGCCGCGCTGCTCTAGAGTCTTCGGGCTGACCAAGTGATAAATTCGGCTGCATCGGCTCTCCGGGTTGATAGCCGGCTACTACGTCCAAAAGCGGATTACCTGAGCGATCACGGAGTCTTTGCTTGGCGACACCGACGAGCACATCGGTGTTGCGATCCTGCTCTTCTAGGGTCCCGGCAATGCGAACTTTGCCGATGCTTTCTTCTAACTGACCATAGTCGCCGTAGCGTTCGAAGATCCGGAGTTCCACTTCATAGCGTTTTATTTTTCGAATCCATTTCTGCGGCACCGTTTCAATGTGCCAGTTGCCCACGTAAAAATGATTGGTCTCATTAATCCGTGCTCGCAAAGTATGGCGCAAAGCCTCGCTTTGGATAAAGCGACTCTCAACGTGGCCGCCTTGCTGCCGTGTTATGATCTTTTTGAACGGTGTGAGGCGCAGCCCGATCCGGACGCGTCTAGGTTGATCATTGGCAGGGTTTGTAGCCTTAATGTTCAGCGGCTCGGAGGCAATCCAATGAGTATTACTTTTGCTGATTGGGGGGCCGATTAGCCCACTTGTCTCGGCTCGGACTTGCCGAGCACTAGTGAAGGCTATTAAGATCAAAGCCAATCTGATCCATTCCAGACGATTCATCATGGGTGGCCTTGTATGTTGCCGGGGCTAGCTAGAGCCGGCTGGGAATTAGGTGGGACGGACAGTGCGTGGAACCTACTAATAGTATACCTGAGGTACAGACATCTACGACAGCCGCCCAGGGCGAGTCGTCGCCGTCACCGGAGCGTTCCTCTGGATTGGCGTATATTTCTGTATTTATTGGTATTTTGATACCAGCGCTGTGGGTTGTGCTAACACTGCCCTCAATACTGCCGGTACAGGCTCTGCAGCGAACGCGGCAGCAACTCAAAGAAGACGTTGCTGCACTTCAGTTATTTTTTAGTAAATACAAAAAAAATCCAGAAAACTTAAATGTCCTGCGTGCCTTTGCCTACAGCTATAGCTTGCCCTTTGATGCCTACGACCCATTCGGCGAGCGGATAGATTACCTGCGTTTAGATGATCGGCATTTTTTGATGCGCTCCTTTGGTGCAGACCAGTTCCAAAATACCCTCACATCCGCGCTCGACCTCGCGATCGTGAGCTGGGGTGAGCGCGCCAGCGAGCCGCTTACGTATAATTATCCACAATTGCCCGTGCCGAGCTTTTATCCGGCGGCTTTACTGTCAGGAGCTGATTCCCCAAACCATCAATGGCTTGCTCGACTGTATGGCGACCCTGTCTCTTCGACGCGAAGACTTGTGATTCGCCACCTTAAGCGAGACGGGCTGTTTATGGTGGCGCCGCACGACGGGGTAGAGGAGTTTTTTTGGCTACCGACTGGTGATCGCATCATCTACTCTGCGACAGGTAGCTCGCGCTACCGCGATGGCGTGTATCTCTGGAACTTGCAGACAGATACTAGCGTCAACCTGCTGGAAAAGGTTCGCACGACAGCACTCAAGGCATTGAATCAAGAAGCAGACACATACTGGTTGGCGTTGGCAGGGCTAAGCAGTCGTGGACCAGTGGTGTATTTTTATTTGCATCCACGCCATGCCGGTGGTCTTTCTCCGGTTGAGTTTTTCCAGCGCAAGAACATGGTGGCAATCGCTGTCCCGGAAAAGGGGCGGCCGCGTTTGGCCACTTACGAAGAGTTTCCTCCTAGTGAAGAAGTCGCTGCGGTGGGGCGTCCATACGCGGTACGCGCCCATCTGCAAGGCCAGGGCATTGCGATTCAGAGGCAGTGGCTACAGCTGCCCACGGCGCAGGAATTGGAACGCCTGCTCGTTGCTTGGCACGATATTTCCGAACAGGCCATTGGGACCCCGCTTTATCCCTACAGTCTGTGGCTACTCTCTACTTTTTACGGGGAAAGTTCTGCTAGTCCCTTGGCGGGAAGTACGAAAGAGCAAGAGGTGCTGCGCTCCTACGGCACCGAGGTGGCGAGAGCTTTGTTGAATTATCCATTAGCTCCGTCTTATCTTAAGGGGCTAGCATTATTCAATTATGAGGAACTGATGGGCGGTCGAGTGCTGCCATACCGTTTCGCTAGATTTAACTCAAAGTTGGCGTCACCTGACGGAGATCGTGATAACGGTAACTAATCAGCTCGCTTCTTTGCTTCAGGAGTTCGTTCATGTTCAAGCACGGAACCCCCGGTGATGATGTTTATGCGGTAATTCTTGCCGGAGGAAGTGGCACCCGTTTCTGGCCAAAGTCGCGTGAGCTTCGTCCCAAGCAGTTGTGCGCTCTTGGGACTGATAGTCGAACCATGATCGAAATCACCCTGGCCCGACTTGATGGATTTATTCCACCCGAGCGCCGCATTATCGTCACTCACGTCCGTCAGCTCGATCTGACGCGCTCTATAGTTGGGGCCAGAGCTGGAATCTTCATCGCTGAGCCTGACGCTCGCAACACCGCCAATGCCTTGGCTATGGCTGCGTTGGAGATCGCCGCGATCGATCACAAAGCAAAACAACCAGTGATGATCTCACTTCATTCGGATCACCTTATCAAGGACGAGGAGGCATTCCGCGCTTCCTTGATGACTGCCGTGTCAGCTGCTCGCAAAGGCAAGTTGATGCTGCTAGGCGTAGTCCCTGAATACGCCGAAACCGGCTTCGGCTATATCGAGCGCGGCGCTGGTTTCTCTGATCTGATCGGCGCTTATGAAGTCGCTAGCTTTCGGGAAAAACCAGATCTGGCCACAGCTCGTGAGTATGTCGATTCAAAGAATTTTTATTGGAACGCAGGCATGTTTGTCTGGCGTGTCGACGTGATCCTCGAAGAGTTGCAGCGTACTTTGGCGCCTTCTCTAGCCAAGCTAATCGCCGCGCAGGTTGAAGTCGGCGGTCGTTTTTCTGAGGCAGATCTGGCTCCGCTCGCTGCGGCCTACAAAAAATTGCCCAAAATCTCTATCGATCACGCGGTGCTCGAGACCAGCACTAATATTGGAGTGATTCCGGCCAATATCGGTTGGCAGGATATCGGTAGTTGGGATGCACTAAGCCGCAGCTTCACCCCCGATCAGCATGGCAATTTGCTGTTTGGCGATGGTTTGTTAATAGACTCGGTCAACACCACGGTGGATACCGACGGACCTTTTGTCGCGGCTTTAGGGCTTAACAACCATGTGGTCGTTTCAAGTGGTGGTGCGATCCTGGTGTGTCCAAAGGAACGCTCTCAAGAAGTTAAGCGCATTGTCGATTGGCTGACTGAAAAAGGTCGTCGGGAGCTGCTGTGACCGGTCGGCAGCAGCGCGGTACTTTAATTTTTCTACTACTTACCTTGGCTGTGCGGCTTTACTGGGCTTATGCTGCACCGCTTGCCAATGATGAAGCTTATTATTGGGATTGGTCGCGGTCGCTGCAGCTTAGTTTCATTGATCATCCGCCGGCAGTGGCATGGGTGGCAGCGCTGGGGAATGCCATCATAGGCTCCCAGACTGCTCTGGGGCCACGCTTCTTGCTGCCGTTTTTGCACCTTGCCGCGACTCTAGTTCTGTTGGCCTGCGCTAAGGTTTTAAAAGGTGATCGTTTAACCAGGTCTCAGATCTGGACGCTTTTAGTATTTACCGAAGTCGTCCCTGCTTTTTCCCTAGAGGGCGTGTTACTTCTCCCTGACTCCGGACTACTGCTAGCACTAGCATTAAGTCTTTATACTTTCTTGCGAGCAGCCAGCAGTGAGCGCGGACGAGCCTGGCGGTGGGTGTTGCCAGCGGGGCTCGCAGTTGGAGCTGCCGGGCTCTGTAAGTACCACGCAGCACCAATTGCGTGCGGCCTGGGGATTGGTCTGCTGATTTATGGTAGCCGTCGTCAGCGTCTCGTTGAGTTTGTCGGATTTCTCATAGTTACTGCCGTGCTGGCTTTGTTAGTCACATCCCCTGTGTTGATTTGGAATGCGGCCCACGACTGGGCCTCGTTTCGCTTCCAGAGTGCGCATGGTTTTGCCGGGTTAAGTTTTACGCCCCTAGCCGCAGCTCGGGTTTACCTCGGTCAGCTTCTCATTTTGTCGCCGCTGGTGGTGATCGGAACGATCCAGGGGATTTGGCGCCAGCGCGATTTAAGCCTAACTCTACTGCCGGTGGCTGCAGCGGCGCCACTATTCGCGCTACTTGAGATATTGGCCTTTGGTAAACAGATGTTGCCCCATTGGCTCGCTCCAGCATGCTGGATGGTCTTGCCTCTGCTAGCGCTCACGAACTGGCCGCGCTGGGCTTTCCGCGCCAATTTTGTCTTGGCCGTGATTATCGCATGGGTCTTGCCCTGGGTGTTGACGCTAACGCCGCTGCGCGAGGCCCTGGTGAATTCATTTGATGGCAAGCCCGGGCCACTTTCGGAACTAACGCTTTGGCAGCCTCTCAGTGAATCACTAATGCAAGACCCTAGAGTTGCCTCATACCTGCAAGCGGACGGGAAGGCCGTTGAGCAAGCTAACTGTCCGCAGACTATCACGGTGGCATCTCTACGTTGGTTTTGGTCAGCGCAGTTGGCTTTTCATCTGCCTGGACAGCCCCGCGTCGTGTCCTTGGATCAAAATCACCGCTCCTACTATAACTACCGAGATTATTTGCCTGATTATGCTAATTGTCCGGTGCTGGTGATTGCCGACGCGCGGCATTTGGATGCGGATCAGTTGCACAAAGTGCTTAGTGACTGGCAGCAGTGGAGCGTCTTAGTTCCGTCTCATCGTGACACTCATGTAATTGCACTTTACGGCCGATTCCGCTCTCTAACAGAGTTGGAACAAGCGGCATCGGCGATGCATTCTTATGGTGGAGGCGATCATCCGGCTGCATACTAAAATGTTGCTAGGACTCGGCCTTTTGATCCTGCCTTCTGGGCGATTGGTGACTCATCATATCCTCGATGCAGATACGCAAGCACCAGGGATGCTAGATCTGCCTGAGTTAAAATTAGAATTTCAGGCGTTAACTCAGCAACAGGCTTTGCAGACACAAGAGCCACTCACGCCACCATGCCAAGTGCCAGTTTTGGCTGCTCCAGAGATACGTAATGCCCAGAGGCCGATGCTCAATCGCGATCTCACCGCAATTAATCTTGGTGCGAGGCTAAAGCCGTATTTTGGTACGCTGCACTCTCACACAGGTGAGTCAGATGGTCGGGGGACGGTGGCGGAAGCTTATCAGTTTGCGCGTGACGTGGCGCACCTTGATTTTTTCGCCATCACGGATCATCCGGAATACTGGTTATTTAGCAAGGAACGACGTTATGAAGCGCAGATACAGATTGCAGAGGCTGCCGCGCGTCCCGATTTCGTAACGCTCTATGGCTTTGAATATAGTCACCCCATGTATGGTCACTATACGGTCCTGAATACGCCAAAAGTGCACCATGCTTTTGAAGATTATAACCTGCATGATTTTTATGCCTGGCTGAAGCGGCCTGAGCAGCAGTCAGCGTTGGTGATGTTTGCGCATCCAGGATTTCACGATTATCGGATTGCGACTGAATTTGATCAGTTCGCGCTAGATCCTGAACTGGTGCAACGTTTTGTCGGCGTAGAGACGATCCATTGGAGTGAGTTTCTCCGCTATGTTCGTGGCTATTTCGGTAGCATCCCGTATATCGATGAAGCTAATCAGCTCGGCTGGTGGTTGGGAGCTATGGGTTCACAAGATGTGCATTATGCCGATTGGGGCACGCGTGATCCGACACGCGTCGTTATGCTCATGCCTGAACTGTCTCGCGCAGAATTGCTAAAAGCCCTCAAGGCACGCCATTTTTATGCGACCACGAATCGCCATATTCATTTTGCCGTTAATGCCCAGCTACGTGACCAAAGCTGGGCTGTGATGGGGGATATCCTTAACGAGGCGAACTTGCCAAAGGATAAAATCACCATCAAAGCTAGGTATTATGATGGTGACTGTGCCGAACAGCCCTACCGTATGGAAGCTGTGATGGGTGGGCGCGTAGTTGCCAGTTTTGACTTCCCAGCTACTGGAGAAAATCAATTCCCATTCGCTGGCGAGTTCACTCTACAATTGCCGCTAAACCGCGACTTAATGCCGCGCCGCTTTGGGCTGTACTTCCGGTTATACCAAGGTAAAGACCGTCAGACTTATACCCAAAGCTCGCCACTTTTCTTTGATCTACGCGGCGGCTGAATTCAATTTTTAACTGATTTTAGCCGGTAAGCGTAAAGCGCTTTCATACCCGTCGTAAAGTATAGCGCATCTTCATAAATCATGGGTGCTCCAGCTACTGCTGAGCCGAGTCGGTCATACCAGCGTATGTTGCCTGTAGTAGCATCAAGGGCTGTGATTCGCCCCCCAACTCCTGCGGCAAACACGTCAGTCTCACCGACCGCCAAATTGGTCACTGCAGCACCGGTGACATGCCGCCAGAGTCGGCGTCCGGCACTATCAGGATCCAGAGCATAGACATCGCCATTGAGAGCGCCAACATAGTAGCGATCCCCACGAAAAGCCGAAGTAGTCAGGCCGGGCAGCTTCTCCTGCCAGATCACATTGCGCATACTGCCGGTAAGATCTATGGCTGCTACCAGTCCGTCATAGCGTGCGACGATGAGCTTTCCTCCGCGCACCACCATTTCGCCTACATAGTCGTGAAAGCGAGCATCGGTATAAGAGGGATTATAGCGCCAAACTAATTTGCCACTGTCTGCGGCAACGGCGATGAGTTCGCCGGCGGCAGTGCCGAAAATAACTTTGTTATCATATGCCACCGGCTTGGCACCTGTGCGGATGCTCAAGCCTTCGGGAAACCCGCCATCAAAGACCCAAAGTGTCTTACCTGTCTGAAAATCAAGGGCGTACAGTACTTGCGCTGCCGTCACGGCATAAAGCGTCGTTCCGTTGAGGATAAACGGTCGTTCAGTAAAAGAGTCTAGGTCAGCTGTCCAAAGTTTCTTACCGGAGACAGCATCGACGCGCATCAGCTTGCCGTCGCGAAAGCCCAGCACGACTGACCCACCAAATGAGCCAGGAGGTGCGGTCAGGGTGGACTGAGCCTCGATCCACCATTGAACACGCTTGGTGGCGAGCGGCATGCCGCCCACCCACCGATCATCGAAGCCACCGACCAGTACACCGGAGTTGATGACAAAACCTGCGGGATCTAAGGCGGCAAGAGGCTTCTCGCGTTCCAGGCGCTTGTTCAGCTCCCAACAGCCTAACTGAAATGGTCGCCCTTGGGTGTCAGACCTGGGGCTAGCCGCTGCACTATCTGCTCCGACGGCAACTAAAGTCGCCAGCCAGGCTGTCGCAATACATCGCGCTAGCATGCGCGCACTCCTGTCTATCAGTTAGTCGATCAAAGTTAGCAGTGAGCGAGCTTTTTGGGCTTCGGTACTACTGCTGTATCCTTCGATCAGTGTGTTCAAAGTAGTCTTAGCGCCAGCTTTGTCGCCTTTGAGAAAGAGGGCTCGGCCGCGCATCAGCTGTAGCTTAGGTTTCAGATCACTGTTAGTCGATATTTCGAGATTTGTCAGAATGCTTAGTTCGCGATCGTAGTCGCCTTGCTCTTCTGCGATCCCGGCAAGTTCTAAATTGGCGAGTGCTTGGTAGGTCGCATCTGCCTTCGACTTGCTGGCTATCCCTTCGAGCAAGGTGCTCGCGTTGGCTAGCTTATTGTCGTCGACCATACTGTGTGCTGCCATCATCCCAGCCAACCAGCCTTCGGCGTGGTTTTCGTATTTCTGATAGAAGGCGAGAAATGCTGCAGTCGATGCCGCGTGATCCGGCTTGATGGCTTCGGCTTGTTTGCGAAGGGCTGTAACCTCTTGTTCTTGCTGTGGTGTCAGGCTGCTACCATCCTGGCCGGCGGCTTTAGGAGCGGCCTTGGCCTCGATGTCTTGCACTTTCTTGAGAATGGGCTTCTGCAGGTCCGAGGCGCGTCTGGCCTCGGCATCATAAATCACCTGGGCCTTACCCAGTTCTTCAATTCTGGCATCCTTCCGCTTGCTCTGGACCAGGCGGTAGCCCGCCAGGCCGGCAACGACTAGCGCGACTGGCAGTACGGCAATGAGGATGGTTCGGACGTTTTTTACGGCCCAATCCACTCCCGTCATGACTTTCACCTGAAACTGATCCGGACCCTTAAGGGTTTTGATATGTTCCTTGCGAACGCTGCTCATGTTGTCCTTTCCACGCGCTTGGATCTGGCTGTTGCGTCGCTGATGATAAAGCTGTGATAATATAATTGAAAGAATAATTTATCTAGAGTTAACGGCGGCCTATGCTCCGACGTCGCGGCCGTCCATTAGTCCGCCAATAAGAGGTGCAGTTATGGCAACTTCCAGACTCGGCTTGCTCCTGGTCGAAGACGGTCTGCTGACCGAAGCCGACCGCCGCACCATAAAACGTAACTGTGGTGGCGAAGGCGCCGCCTTTGCGCGGAGCATCTTGGCCATTGGTCTTCTGGCTGAGGACGAACTAGCCGCATTTTTAGCGGAAAAAACCCAGTGGCGAGTGGCGCCAATAGATCTCCTCGCTGCCGCAGAAAAAGAGGCGATTGACGCAGTCGATCGGATCTTGATGCAAAAGTTGGAAGTGATACCCCTTAGGATTCAAGACGGTGTTTTGCATATTGCCGTAGTTGATCCTCTCGATGAGGACACTCTCAATCAGTTGGCTTTTTTCACGGGCAGTAAGGTGCGTCCTGTGATCGCTACATTGAGTTCCATAAGAGCCGCGCTTAAGGGCCTCGACCAAGAGTACCGCCCCGAGCGGACACACCTCGAAGCATTCATGACAAATCACGCTGTCGCCGCAAGTCGCCAACTTCGGATTGGTGAGGGCCAGGTGCGCAAGGTTGAGCGTCGAGCCGTTACCAGCTGGCCGCCGCCAGCGGCGCAGGTTCCTGCCCCTGTCAAAGCGCCGAAGCTTGATGGAGTGGAGCGAGCACCGATTATTGAGCCACTGCATATGTCGCCGGCATCGATGCGGGGACCCGATGTGGTGGCATCACCGGTAGTCAGTCGCTTCGATGAATACAGCCCGGCTGTATCTCAACCCGAGAGTGAAGTACCCTCTGAGGAATCAGAGCGTTCTTTTGCGGAGGGACTTTTGGACTCCGCAGAAGCTAACTCCGCAGAAGCTAACTCCGCGGCTAATTCTGCACAAAATATGCTCGCGGGTTCCGAGCAATTGGACGCAGCGATTGGCAATCATACTAGCGATCCGCTGGCGGAGCTCGATGACGTTACTGCAGACGATGAGACTTCTTTATTCGCCGAGCTTGCGGATCCTGTCGATGTGCAACCAGCCGTGCCAGCGGTTGAATTGGACACCGAGCTATTGGCAACAACGGCGGCGGAGCCGAGCGAGCCTTTGACGCAGCCTACCGACGATGAGATTGAAGAATTATTTGCGCAGACTGTCGTTGATGATCGGGATGCTTCGCTGACAACTACCTTAGGTATGTTTGATGAAACAGGGCATGACTTAGGTACCGATGTCGTAAATGAAGCGGTAAATGAAGCAGTAAATGATGCGACAAACGATTTAGGTGAAAGTGGCACCGAGCACGAGGCAACTGCAGCGGTTCTTGCTTCGGTTGACGACGCTCTGGCAGATGATCTCTTCGGTCCACTGGATAACGAATCGTTGCAGGACATGAGCTTGGCTGCTGGTTTGAACCGAGCTGTCTTAACGATGTCGATGGCAACAAACCTCCGCTCCTCTGTGGAGCGTGCGGCTTCGGCTTTGCATGCAGCGGGTTTGAGTCAGGGCAGTCTGTTCCGTGAACGTGAGGGTGCGGTAATTGGACTGATCAACTGGAGCGTCACAGACGAAGGTACTGCTATCGCCGAGGATGGTCTTCTGGCTCAGTTAACTCCGGGACTTGAACTTGCGATCTCTCGTCTGCAAGAGCGTTGGGTGCGATTCAGTGATGTCGCCCGCGAATCCAATATAGCGCCCTTTAGTCTGGCCAACGTTAATAACCATGAGCTCTACGCTGTGGCGATACCCATCTCTGAAGATGACAAGTTGATCGTGATTATGACCTCAGCACGCGCTCTGCACTTGAACTCAGTCATCGGTGGAGCTGCACTCGAGCTGTTTAAAAGAGTGGCAAAAAAGACTTAGGGCAGTCAATTGGACTGCCCTAGGTTTGATTTTGATTGGTCGTCTTTTGTTCAGGGAAGGGCGGAGTGTTCTGGGGAAACAGCGGATTCTGGCAACTGGAGCGGGAGCAAAGAGCGGGCACTTAGACGACCAATCAGCTTGCACACAACTTGTTCGGATAATGCTTGATCGTCCGAACATCTTCTCTAATGCAGGTGCTGTGCCAAATTCGAGAGCTGCATAGTTTGCCAGAGTTATTAACTGGTTAATGATTTGCTCTGGGTCTGTGATAAGTAAGTTTGCGGCCGTGTCAGCTGAACTGGTGCGCTGCTAGTTATCGACTGTAAAGAAGTTAGACAAGTTGTCGACTTCGGCTTAATGCTGAATATTAGCTACAACTTTTGTGAGGTGAATGATGCAACCACGACGTAAAACTATACTCATCACTGGTGCCAATCGCGGTATTGGCCTCGGCTTAGCTAATAAATTCCTCGCGCATGGTCATACCGTTATTGCGACTGCGCGGAATCCTGATGGTGCTCGTGATTTGTGGGCACTGGAGCACGCTTATCCGGGAAGCTTTCGCATACTCGAATTAGACGTAACGAACGCTTCTGGTTTGCAGCATCTTAGGACCGCCCTGGCGGGGCAGGCTATCGATGTTTTGATTAATAACGCAGGCTATCTATCAAATCCAGGGTCTGGATTTGCCGAGCTGGCACCGGACGAGTTGCATAAATCTTTTGCGATCAATGCGACAGGGCCGCTTTTAGTGACGCAAAGTGTCCTAAGCAATCTCCAGGCAGCAGCACAGCCGATTATGGTGGCGATCAGTAGTAAAATGGGATCCATTGCCGATAACAGCAGTGGTGGCTACTACGCGTACCGTATGTCTAAAACGGCATTGAATATGTTCGTTCGTTCTTTTTCTATCGATTATCCAGATATCACTTCGGTGACTCTGCACCCAGGATGGGTGAAGACCGACATGGGTGGGGCAGCAGCACCGACCACAGTCGAGGAATCAGCAAGTGGTCTTTTTGAGGTCATTACTAAACTAAAGCCTGTAGATAGCGGCCGATTTATCGACTTCCTTGGCGCAAATGTAGAATGGTAGCGTGGTGAGGTCGGCAAATTTTACCGACTGGTTTAGTGGGTAGGGTGCTGTGTTATCATCAGGGTATGCGTAAATTACTATACCTAATCCCATTTGGCCTGATTGCCGCCGTGCCGCTCGCTACCCAAAGCATCGGCTCGCATACTGATTGTCCGGTGAGAGCCCTGTCTCTCGTCGGTGAATACCCCGATCATGCGATGTCACCGCGCGAAAGTGTGCGTGCTTTTGATACTGTCTTTTACGCCGAGGTAGTGGTGCCGAGTCGGCAGTGTAGTCTCGGGCAATGCGCTGGTGTTCGTGTGCTACGGACCATTAAAGGACGCCCTGGTTCTTCAGTCTTGCTGCGCATCGCTGCTGCCGCAGATCAGGATGCTCAACGTTGCCTAGCCCCTTTATTTGCTGAAAAAGGCAGTCGCTGGGTGGTCTTTGCCAATCAAGGAACAAGTAAGGGTGGCCAGCGCTATTTCGACATGCGTGAAGATGGCCCGTCTTTTGCGGCTAGCGAAGCACCTGATTTTGATAAACTTGAAATGAAGTACAAGTTAGTTCGTGCTCGTTTGGATCAGGCGATTGAGCACCGAATGGGGCGCTGGCGTTAGAATGCGGGCTTCGGGCTTCGGGAATCCCCAAAAAAAGCTACCTCCCCACAAGTGAGAGGTAGCTCATAAAGTTCAGATCTTAGTTCTCGGAAGCGTTGCCGAAGAGATTGCTTAGCTCGTTGCCGGCTGGGGCAGGAACTGGAGCTGGTGACTGCTGTGAGTCGCTGTTCACTGGAGCTTTGAAGTAAAAGCCGCCAACGTGGTCCCAGTGTTTATGGCCTTGTCCGTGGGCAGTTTTAACACAGGCTTCGAGGCTGCTGCCTTCTGGGCAGTGGCCGGTGTACATGTCGCCCCAGTAGGACGCCAAGTTGCTACCGCGCAGGTAGGTGCCGCGGAGGAGCAGTGAATTGTGTTTTGGGCCGACGTCATCGAACACAACGTAGAATACCGTGCGGCCGTGGTATTTTGCCGTGAAAAAACGTGAGGTTGAAGCAGTCCATTTGCTGCTGGTCAGGCTGACTTCGCCTTCGCCTCTTTCTGGTACGGTTAGTGTTACGTCGCGCTTAACTAGGACTCCGGCGTCGTCCACATAAAACACTTTGCCAGGAGCTTCAACGCTTCCTGCTTTGGCGGTTCCAGCCAAAGCCAAACATGCTAGCACTGGACCAAAGACCATTCCTTTGATTGCAGATGTAAAACGCATTGCTACTTGCCTCGCATTATTTGGGGTCAGAGCTGTTTGCGACCGCCGCGAGCGATCGGCTAACTCCGTACCCCAGTTGCTTACAGGGCCGCCCCACCATGGCGCGACCTCGTCTCCTTGCTATAGTGGACCAGCTTAGGTCCCGATGCCAAAGGAAAATTCGTGCATTTAGAGAACTTGGGGCTGGTCTACGCGGTGCTGCTGGAGTTGGCTGTGGCGGAGTCTAGGGTCGGGCGGCTCGCGTTGTATAGTTAGGTTCGCTTAACTTGATTTTAATGAAAAAATCAGTATGATGTGGGCCTTCTATGTAAAGGTCATAATCTCATGCTTAGTACTAATGGCATTACCTTGGCTTACGGCCAACGAGTCCTCTTCCAAGATGTCTCGATCAAATTTCTTCCCGGTAACTGCTACGGGTTGATCGGTGCCAATGGTACTGGCAAGTCAACTTTCGTGAAGATTCTCTCTGGTGAGATCGCTCCCGACTTTGGCGATGTGATCGTGACGCCAGGTCAGCGGATTGCGGTACTTAAGCAGAACCAATTTGAATTCGACGATGTCGAAGTGCTGAAGACGGTTCTTATGGGCAATAAACCTCTCTATGCGATCATGCAGGAGAAGGACGCTCTTTATGCCAAGGAAGATTTCAGCGATGAGGACGGCATGCGCGCCTCTGAGCTGGAGACTCGTTTTGCTGAGCTAAATGGTTGGGATGCGGAATCCCAAGCTGGCGAGATGCTGGAGGCACTAGGTGTAAAAGCTGAACTGCATCAAAGTAACATGCGTGATCTCGAAGCCGGCATGAAGGTTAGGGTGCTTTTAGCCCAGGCCCTTGCGGGTAGTCCGGATATTCTGCTGCTTGACGAACCGACAAACAACTTGGACTTGCCATCGATTATGTGGCTAGAGGAATTCCTCTGCGAGTTTAAGAACACTGTTGTCGTGGTGTCGCATGATAGGCATTTCCTCGACAAAGTGTGTACCCATGTTGCCGATATTGATTTCAGCAAAATCACTCTTTATACGGGTAACTACAGCTTTTGGTACCAAGCGAGCCAGTTGGCGCTGAAGCAAAAATACGACAAAAATAAGAAATCTGAAGATAAGATTAAAGAGTTGAAGAGCTTTATCGAGCGCTTCTCTGCTAATGCGTCAAAATCGAGGCAAGCTACGTCGCGTAAGAAGATGCTGAGTAAACTCAATATCGAAGAGATCAAGCCTACATCGCGTAAGTATCCGCATATTGTCTTCACGGAAGAGCGGGAAGCTGGCAAGGACCTGCTGCAGACGACTGGTCTGAGTGGCTCGCTTGAGGGCAGGCTGCTATTCAATCACTTGGATCTCACGATCACTAAGGGCGAGAAAGTTGCGTTTGTCGGCCGTGACGGTGCGATTGCGACGCATTTGTTCCAAATCCTTGTTGGCGAGAAGCCATCGACTGGCGGCGAGATGCGCTGGGGCGTGACGACATCGCGGGGTTATTTCCCTAAAGATAACGCCGAGTATTTTAAAGAAAAGCTAACGCTGATCAACTGGCTTCGCCAGTGGGCTAAAAACGACGCAGAGCGTGATGAAGAGCACGTGCGTGGGTTCTTGGGACGGATGCTCTTTAGCGGCGAGGAAGCGACCAAGCTTGCACCGGTACTGTCCGGTGGCGAGAAAGTGCGCTGTATGTTGGCGCGCATGATGATGCAGCGCAACAACGTCCTAGTCCTTGATGAACCGACTAACCACTTGGACTTGGAATCGATTACAGCGCTAAACGAAGGTTTAATTAACTACAAAGGCACGGTCCTCTTCACCTCCCAGGACCGGGAGTTTGTGAATACCGTTGCAACTAGGATTATCGAGATCACGCCTAAAGGGATTCTCGATAAAGTCATGACTTACGATGACTTTCTCGAAAGCCCGGCAGTGGCTGCAGAGCGCGCTGCGCTTTACTGAGTGTAGTGTTCCTACGGGAAGATGAGGGCCATTCCGAGCATGGCCTCGATACCGATCCCTGATTTACGCAGTCCTAATGCTGACGCCAGATCCTCCGAGGAACTGGCGTTTTGCGTTGCGCTGACAGTAGAGCGGAGAGTGGTGTCCCCTGACGAGACGCTGGCCTGCCCAGCAAGCGGCAGGGTGAAGCGGGTGCCCACCGTCAGAGCAAGCGGCGCAGCAGCGAGCCATTGCAGATTGACTCCGATCCTCGCCCCGAACATCGTCATGCGTGCGGTTGCTGAGGTAATAGCTGTTTGATTGCCGTCACTGCTAGCTGTTACCGAGGTCTTAACTACAACTTGTTCGGCCCCTATATCGCCCTGGCTGATTAGGGTGAGGTTTTCGATCAGGGGATGGTTAAATTGCATCCCTAACCATGCGCCTAAGTCCGTGGCTGTGGTTTTTGAGTTGGCGTTTGCATCAGGCTTAAGCAGATCATATGCGGCGATTGCTACATCATTTGCCAACATATGATTAGTGATGCCGAAGGTGATAGCGCTTGTCTGGTCTAGTTCCCACCCTAGCTGTAGGTCCACGCCGAGCGGTGATGAATTGATGGGGGAGCCACTCTGCCAAAGACTACCCGTCCCGTTCACCTCGCTACTGAGTGCATAATTTGGCGTGCTGTAGGAGTAGGGTAGGCGCGGGGTGAAAATATAAGCCAAGGCAACACGCCAGTGATTACTGCTGCTAGTGCTCGTAGGTTCACTTGCGTCTCCCTCTGGCGATGGCTCGGCAGGTTGCGGCTTTTTGCCATTGAGCGCATCTACGAGTTTGGCGATCTCTTTTTTCGTGGCGGGCTTTATATCGATGTCGGTGCGGATAGTCGGTGAGGTTGCAGCCATACCGACAGTGATTAGTGGCGTTAGAGCTGTCTTGATGCGTACGCCAGAGAGTTTGTTTTTAAGTGCCTTCACCGGGCCGCAGGCTACCGGTGGTTGTTCCGCAAGGCCGACGCAAACTTCATCATCGCGACTAAGTCCGTGGAGTTTACCAGCGTCAATGATGACGTACTTGCTGCCGACATAAACTACTGAAGTTGCCAATGCTGGAGCAGCGGCAAGCAGCGTTGCGGTCATCAGTACTGCGGTACCAAGCTGCAGCTTGAGACCTGGGACTCTAAGGAACCTAAAGGGTCGAATACTCGTCACTTTGAATCACCAAAGCACCGTCGTGGTGACGACTGCGGTAGAGGATGGATTATCCGCATATGTTAAGGCAAATGGGGCGGATACCCAAGAAGATCTGCATTTTGGGTGCGCTAACATCGTACTTAGAACTCGTACTAAAAATTGTGGCAAGATTAATCAGGTCATTAGCAAACTGATAGCTCATGGTTACATCAATGCCAAACGGTCATATATTCCAGCTTAGCCATCAGCCCAGCCGTTACAGTAATTTTTTGGATGAGCCCCCCCAGGACAGAGATTCAAGTTCCAGTCTTTTGCCAATTAATTGAGGGCTTTTTTTCCTCAGCAGCACAGTCACGAAGGTATAGATTTATCAGGTTTTGGTAGGAAATCCCCGTTTCTTCGGCCAAATCCTTAAAGTAAGCAATAGTGCTTTCATCCAGATTAATTGTAACTTGTCGCTTTGTCCTGCGATTGTAGGCACCCCTCTTCCCTTTAGAAAAATCATATTCCTTTCTCATATTAAACCTCTTCATATTGTTTTCGTTCCAGTTTAGTTGCCTTACGCGCAGAAATGATCCGAATCTTATCCGTCTCAATATCAATGTGCACCACGACGAGTGTCCTCGATTTTTCGCTAATTCCGATCAGAATCAGACGTTGCTCGCTTGGCGAGCTATCCGGGTCGTCAATCAAAATATGCATAGGGTCATAAAAGCAAGATGTCGCCTCGGCGAAAGTAACGCCGTGCTTTTTTTGATTGGTCTTTACTTTAACCGGGTCCCATTCAAATTCCAGCATTGCTACTCCCAGACGCGATGAC
>CAIWTN010000106.1 GCA_903915625.1 uncultured Pseudomonadota bacterium
AGCGCGCGCGCGGCGACGACGCTGAGCGGGGCGGTGGCGGCGGGGAGCCTGACGCGCTACACGCCGTATGGGCAGACGGCGTCGGGAAGCGGCGGGCCGTCTGATCACACGTTCACCGGGCAGCGCAGCTTCGTGGACGCGGTGGGGCTGATGGACTACGGGGCGCGGTTCTACGACCCGGCGCTGGGGCGCTTCGTGTCGGCGGACAGCATCGTGCCGGAGCCGGGGAATCCGCAGGCGCTGAATCGGTATGCGTATGTGTTGAACGCGCCTACCAGGTATACAGATCCAAGCGGACACAGAGCATGCGCTAACCAAGACGATTGCTATGAATCAGGTGAGACACCAAATGGACAAGGTCAATCGCGAGTGGTCGTCCCTACGTCACAACAGGCAATTGCTTCTGTTCCCGCGGCTGTGCCAACCCCTGCGCCAATTGTGACGCCACAGCCGTTCTCAACAATCATTGTTCCTCCGCCGGACGGTGACGGTCCAAACTATCAGCCTCCTCAAGGTACAGGATTGCCAGATAAAGATTGGGAGTGGGGGAATAATTGGCCGGGGCTCGGTCGTGGCTGGAAAAACAGTAGTGACGAAGAAGGTGCTGTTTGGCGGCCCGATATCCCGAAGACAAAACCAAGTGCAACAGAAGGTGAAGATCCTCACTGGCATAGGCGACTGCCAGGAGCTAAGGGCCGCGGGACGCTTTATCCGCCTAACCCCGAATGGGGAAGAGGCAGCAATGACAGAAAGCGTCCTGGAATCTACAATCGTCAGACAGGTATATATGATCCACTAAATGTTGCATCCGCAGAGACAACAGAAGATGTCGGTGTTGCAGTTGGTGTTACTGGTGCAACAACTGGATCAATTTGGCTTTTATCTAAGCTATTATCGCCGATTTGTGGCCCAGCAGCGATAGCTTGCGCTATTTTGTTATAGTGTGTTAGGAAATGACAAATACAATTTTGATTTCCAAATTTGGACTCGAGTTTGATGCACATGGACGGTGCGTTTATCATCCACTTGACGTGCTGTACACCATGGGATCATCGAGTATGCAGCTTAATTCTGGGATGTTGGCCTTTGCTGGAGATGATCTGAATAAGTCTAGTATGTTTCATGATGTGCGTTCCATATGGGTCGAGTTCAGTGGCGAAGCAGAACTAGACCGCGAGGCATGGGCTGACCCTCTGCGAGGAGAGATACTGCGTCGGTTAAGCGTTGGACTGCGCAAGAGTTGGTGCATAGATGCTAAAGGCGACGTAGGACTTGCCGGTATCGGAAGCGGTATTCAAAATCTAGATCAAGTTGTCGAAGATCAATTCGTTCGCTTGCATAAACTTTTGTCTGTACACATCACAATGCCGTTACCAAACAACATTAATGCATTTGACAGAAGGTACGCAGTGCAGTATCCGCCAGTGTTGGTAGGTGAAGCTGTAAATCTGTGCTGGCCAAATGCCTATCCGGGTGCTCCTATTGAAGGATACTTATTGCCTTCCAATGGCATAGAACTACTCGTGCGCTGGGAAACAATGCCGCGCACGCCAGAGCTGTTTCGAGAGATTCTCGATGTTTCTGATGTGCTCTTTACAACTGTACCATCTGAGCATCGACATTTTGTGTTCTTTACGTCAAAACTGGAGGTAAACAGTTTTTTGGACTTAATTGATATAGAGTTGCTTCGCAAGGAAGCACTTGCAATATCCGCCTGAAGCCCGTCCGTAGACTGGAAAAGTTTTGCGGGCATGGTTTGTGCGAAAAGCCTGAATATAAGCTGCCGTGCGAATGCGAATCGCATTGCGGAGAACCGGCTGCAGCGCGTGACGGTGGGCGGGGCGACGAAGGCGGACTTCGACTACGACGCGGACGGGGTGCGGGTGAGGAGCCTGGCGAACGGGGAGACGACGATCTACGCGGCGGGGGGCTAC
>CAIWTN010000107.1 GCA_903915625.1 uncultured Pseudomonadota bacterium
GGAGTCGGCGTGGTTGGCGCAGATGGTTTGTTTGGTGCTTGTTTATCGACAATGACGCGGCTTGAACTTGTCGAGAATCCAGATCCGTTGCCGGCTCGGTCGACAGCTTCGACACTTGCGTACCAGATGGTGCCGTTGATCCCGGTGATGGATTTACTTAAACCAGTCTCGCTATAAGTGGCAACATCGCCGCCACCAGGAGTGGTGCCTATCTTGAGGTTGTACTTAGCCACTCCGGTCCCGCCAGCGTTATCTGCTGGTGGTAGCCACGAGAAAATAAAAGTGCCGTATCGTGACGCTGACATATTCGAGGTTGGTGCAGCCGGGATCGCTGGTGCTGTTAAATCCGCGGCAATGCCGATTGAGCTTTCTGAAAATGCGGAGGTGTTACCCGCGGCATCAACCGATTGGATTCGGGCATAGTAGGTCTTGCCATCGACGGTCGGTATGGTCTTTGACAGGCTGCCCACAACATTGCCGTTGAAGGCATCAGAACCGCCTAAAAAGGTGCCAATCTGTACGTTGTAAGACGCAATCCCAGACCCACCTAGATTGTCGCCAGGGCTGGTCCAGTTAAAAGTGACCGTACTAGCTTTAGTGTAGATACCGCTGGTCGTTGGCGTCGGTGGAGTATTCGGCGCTATCAGGTCCACTGTCACTGCCGCTGAACTACTGGAGAATGGTGAGACGTTGCCGCCATTGTCCACCGCCTGAACGCTGGCATAGTAGGTTCCGCGGTCAACACCAGTAATCGTCTTCGAAAGTCCACGTACGTTACCGTTGAATACGTCGCTTAGTCCTAATTTAGTGCCGATTTTTACGTTGTAGGAAAGAATGCCGCTACCCTCACCGGTCGTACTAAGATTATCACCCGGATTTTCCCAGGTAAAAGTCACATCTTTAGAGCCGGTGAACGGAGACGGGCCGGTCGGTAATTTAGCTGTTTTCGGTATCGTCTTATCGAGGAAGATCGTGCTAGATGTTGCATCGCTCCAGTTACCGTTTTCGTCCTTTTCCTGCACATAGAAAGTGTAGGTGCCGTCGGGCAGGGTGCTAACAGCATCGTAGCTTAAAAGCTTGGTTTCCGTGGGGGCGACCATAAAGTTCGCGTCGTTAAATTTATAGCGATAGGTTCTGCCAGAGACCCCGACAGCGCTGCTCCATGTCCAGTTAGCGTTGTTGGTGATCGCTCCTTTGGACATAACGAAAGGTCCGTTGCCCTGCGCATATACAGTGACTGTGCGGCTGACGTTGCCGAGTAAGCTGCTGGTGCCCAAAACTTGTTTTACTTTAGAGGTGTAAATTCCAGGCAAGCCAATCTGTACTGGCGGCGTATATCCGGTCTGTAAATTGATAGGTATCGTTGCGCCGTTTAATTTAGTGCTCAGCTCTAAATTGACGGTGGCACCCGTTACCCAGCCGGTTGCCTTTAAAATTAAAGCCGCCAAAGGTACCGAACGGTTGGTGATGGTCGATGTGCTTTGGCCTAATGTACCGTCATCAGCAAAGGCGAACGTTCCGTCAGAAAGTGACGTTGAGTTATCACTTTGATTTGGACAAGAGCTTAGCGACATGGTCCCCGACACTTTGTTGCCGTAGGCCTGTGCCAGTGAAGGTGAGGTCGAGCCCGTACACGACAGGTTGCCGGTAATCGTGTTGAACAAGACTAGTCCTTGGCTCCCGGAGTTTAATTTGGTGTCCGGAGCGCTAATCGTGTTGCGCCAGATCAGTCCAGAGTTAGCATTAAATTCGACATTAGCAGTAATCGTGTTGTTGATTACCGCCGTCTCATGCGTGTTGTCCATCTGCGCGCTTACCGTATTAGCGGTGATGGTAGAGCTCTCGATATAAAGTGGACTGCTCGACGTCCCTAAATTTACCGCTGTATCACTAGCCGGAATGCTTAAATTGGTGACGTAACCAGTCA
The DNA here is from genome assembly GCA_903915625.1 of uncultured Pseudomonadota bacterium. Classification (GTDB taxonomy): domain Bacteria; phylum Bdellovibrionota_B; class Oligoflexia; order Oligoflexales; family CAIYRB01; genus CAIYRB01. Next base: position 1,928 of record CAIWTN010000107.1, read on the forward strand.
GAGACACACTGCCACTACTGGTACTGGCGGCAAGGTCTTTGATTGTCACAAAGTCGAGTTTAGTTCCGAAGTTGTAGGTGCCATTCAGGCTAAACGGTGCAAGGCTGCCGTAGCCATGGTCGTTACTGACCGATAGGCTAAGCCACTTATGCGCGGCGTTGCCGGACGATGCCTCGAAGGTTATCGGATCAGTCGTTGTTCCCACCGCGTACAAAGTTTTTGCAAAGCGCATGGTCCACGGCCCATCGACTTTGAAGGTCGCACCTGGCTCGATAATGACTGCGTCGAGAAATTCGGCATCGCAATTGACGATGTGCGGGCCGGCGGCAAACTTAACAGTAGTCGTATATTTACCGCAGATGTTGCCACCTTGTACGGTGAAGCTGGCATCGACACATTGATTATCAATGACACGTTTTGTCGCTGGGCACACCGCAGCAAGTTCGCAGCCGCGGTTAGTTTTGATCTGACCGGCCACACACGAAGATAAGCACTGGCTGCCAGCCCATACCCCTGGACCAGTAGTGCCGGTCCCGGTTACCGTACCCTGACACTTCGCCAAACTGTTACAGGCAGCCAGATTGTCGGCACTGCATGCACCGACACAGCGGCCACTTGCCCACGTCATTCCAGAGTTTGTGCATAGGTCGATGGTGTTACAGGCGGAAAGATTATTGGAGCTGCAGACAGCAACACACGCGCCGGCTACGGCAGCGTATCCACCGTTGCAATTGATAGACTCTGTGGTTGAGTCACCGCAGGCTTTGTCACCGTAGCCTCGCCAAAATGCTTTATATCCGTTAAGAACACCTGCCGATTCTCTCCATGTATCTTCGGTGCAAGTTTTTACCAGAGTGCCGCCTTGAGCTGTTGAATACTTGATCAGCGAGCGCGTGATGGTCCGGCTGTTTTCGACCACCGTGGTGACGGAGCTGACCTCGGTGTAATAATTATTTAGCGTAGTAGCTGGAGCGCCTGGTTCACCTTTGGCACCCGGCGTACCTGGTGCTCCAGCGACGCCCTGAGCATTGATGATTTGCCAGGCTTTTCCATCACAGCTCTGCAAACTTTTATCTTTTGCAACGTAGTAGATTGCGCCCTTTTTCGTTGCGTCGCATTTCGGGAGACCATTCGCAGCATCAACGTAAGTCACGGCACTGCGGTTTAGAGTGTCGTCAGTAATGCAACTTGCCTGATCGGCGGTGGTCTTTTCGGTGCCAGTGCAAACGGGTAATTTAGTGGACCCGATCGAGTAGCCATTCAGGCCGTTTTTAGAGCTACACGAAAGCATGACGGCAGTCACAAAAGTGACCGTCGCGATATGCATCGGTGAGACTCTGATTCGCATGTTTAGTCCCCATGGGTAGGTTCAACCCTGGTTATCCACAATGCTTATCGACACATTCAGACAACAATTGAAGGCCTGCTGGCTGAATTCACAACTTTTTTTTGAATGATTGGAAGCATCTGATTTAATTGATGCAAATAGCTGTTTAGGGCCATGGGGCGGCAGCCCATCTGATTTCGACGAGGGCTATAAGTCATTCAAATCATTGCTAAGAATTTAATGTCTCGAAATGATTTAATTTTTTTGCCGCCCGGCACCACACCATTGTACAAGATGCTGATATACTTGGGGATTCGACAAAAGATCCAAATGTGCGGTCCGGTATACGACAAGTTGGTGGTCGAGTGGGAAATCAAGTGAGAGCTCTGAGGTCTCATGCAATCCGAGGGCACTTCTTATAGGCACAAGCCCGTCTCCCGGCTGACGGCCTTTAGTTTTTTTGTTAGCGATGCTAGCAGCGACTGCATAGCATTCCACATTTGCAGGTAGATTCAGTGTAGTTCTAGGGTCGTGACTTCTGGCGAAACGGTCGCGGCCTTGCCAGTGTTCGTCCAGGACGTTACCAAAGCGCAAATCCGTGACCCCCGCGCTCCGGATTCTGCCGAGTTTCTCTAGTGGTTTGCTGTAGGCGTGCAGTCCAAGGATAGTTTCTAAAGAGTTGCCCCCTCTCTCGAGTGGTGCGCCGTGATGCGGAGCACCCAGTGTGATCAGCTTGCTTAACTGGGAACGCCAGGCGGTGTTCATCGCTTCTGCATAATGGCACGCGCTTCTGGCGACTAGGCCGCCCATGCTATGGCCGAGCAGGATGATCTCTTCAATGGGACGCGGCCACTGGCTTACTAAATTTTCCAGCTGTACAGCGAACAATTGACCATTTTCAGATATGTGCAGACCTGAATTATAGCGCAGATAAATCGGCACCAAGTCACAAGCCTGGGCCAAAGTGCTGCCGTAGTTGTAGCCTTTGCGCTGCCAGCATCGTTCATCTAGAGAGGATCCATGCAGGAGTATGAGTAGGCGATTGCCGGTGGTAAATGTCTGCTGTAGATCGTCTCTGTTAATACTGAGATCTAGCCCGTTAGAGCAAAGCCGCATCTCCATCGCTAACGAACTCTTACTCTCCGCCAGATAGTCGCCCAACACTCCATTGATGGCCGCAATCATCGTGCCACGCTCGAGGCCGCTTTTGGGCATCAGCTGCTCAAGCTGTGCCAGAAGAGTTTCAATACTCATCCCTACCAACTTGGTGATGCCGCGAATAGCCGCGTAGGTTGGGGCGGTGACGGCTTTCACCACACCATCGAGCGGTTTGCCTAGTAGACTAGGACCCGCACCAATTCTATGGTGCATCGCTTCAACAATATCGGTGATGCCTTGCGTGGCATCAACAGCCAGCTTCACGGCATCGCTCAGCTGACGGATGAGCGTCTTTTTTTCTGTCATTCAAAATTCCTCGCGTAACATTTAGCTCAAGCTTACCGCAAAATAAAGGCGGGCCTTGCACCTTACTTGAGTCGAGTAGCTCAATTAAGAAGAAGACCCACCCATGCTAAACTTGACGACTTTAGTTGCGAAGTGTCACGAAATAATACTCACCAGCGCGCTCAATCCACACGAGGAGCCGGTTCTTCCCCTTGGCAGCTTTGCGCAAGGTTTCCACTCCGTCCACTTTCCGGCCGTCGACTTTAAGAATAAGGTCGCCGGCACGCAGTCCAGCTCGATCGGCGGGGCTATCGGGTGCGGTCTGAGTTATAATCACGCCGCTCTTTGACTCGAGGTTGTAGCGATCTTGCAGCGATTTACTCCATGGCGCGATAGACATACCGAAAAGTTGCTTGCTGGCACTGGCACTTTCCTCTTCAGTATTTTCCGCGTCTTCACCCTGATCCTCGGGGTGTTGCGAGATGAGGACCTGCAGCGACTTTTTCTTACCGTCGCGGTAGACCGTCAGATTGACCTTGGTTCCGGGCTTCATCAGGCCGATGGCAGTGGTCACTTCCGAGTGCGACTTGATCGTTTGGCCATTTACTTCGGTGATGACGTCGCCTGTTTCAAGGCCAGCTTTAGCTGCTGGGCCACCTTGCATGAGACGACTGACTAGGCCACCGCCTTTAACGCCCTCTGGCAAATTGAGGCTGGTAATCATCTCTTCGTCGAGTGGTTGCAGATAAACGCCGAGGTAACCGCGACGGACATGACCGGTGTTGATCAGCTGCTCGGCCACCGTGCGCACCATGGTGGCGGGTACGGCAAAACCGATGCCATTGTAGGCGCCCGAGCGAGAGTAGATCGCAGTATTCATACCGACGCATTTACCGCGCATATCGATGAGTGGTCCACCGCTATTGCCGGGATTGATCGCGGCATCGGTCTGGATGAAGTTGCCGATATTCGCAATGCCGAGGCTACCGCGGCTCATCGCTGACACGACGCCGAAGGATAGACTAGCCTCAAGTCCAAAAGGGGCACCGAGCGCGACGACAAAGTCGCCAACCGATAAATCATCAGAATTAGTAAGCTGCAGGGCGCCAAGTCCGTTGCGGTTGAAGTTCTCTTGTTTGACTTGCACCACGGCGATATCGGTGTTTGGGTCGCGGCCCATGACTTTGCCGATGTAGGTTTCGTTGTTAGCCAACTTCAGTTGGATCTCGTCGGCTCCTTGAACTACGTGATTGTTGGTGATGATATAGCCTTTGGCGACATCGATGAAAAACCCGGAGCCGAGGCCTTCTTCCCGCTTTTCCTTGTGAGGTTGCCGCTGATTTGGTGGTGCCTGGCGACCACCACCGCCGGGCCCGCCGGGGCCGAAAAAGAAGTCGAACGGATCGATCATTCCGGAAGGCATGCTTTGGACGTTTTTGTACACCGACACAAAAACAATCGCTTGATTAGCTTGTTTGGCGATTTGCGCTACGCCTTTAGACATTTTCTGTAAGAACTCGACATTCTCATTGGCGATGCCCGGTCCACCTTGTGCCGGGATCGTGTAGGCGGACGCCGCGGTGCTCCAAGTGCTCATGCCTGCAGAGCCAACGATGCCAGTCGTCAATGCCGCCAAAAGTAACCATAACCACTTCTGTTTGTATCTTTTGTGACTGTAGCTTTTGCTCATTAAGAGATCCCCCCTGAAGTCGCCCATGAAATCTAACTTTCTCATAATTGCCCGAAGGGCGTGAAAGAAAGATGAGAACGAATAGAGATTCGTCAAGGCCTGCCGGAGGAGTGGGGGTAACCGTCCAGGATCAGGAGCCTTTCATGCTCATGGATAGGCTGAATTGATTGGATTGATCGGAAATCCGCTCGCTCCCCTTATGGATGCTGCCGAGGGCTCCCAGTAGGCCGCCGAAATGTATGTCGACCATCCCTAGGGTCACGGCAAAATCGATGCCGTATCGCCAAGTGGGCATCGTGTGCCAGTAAAGGTTCATGCTGTCGTCCAAGTCGGTGCTGCTAGTGACCGTGAACTCGCGCCCATTGTTTGCAGTCGTCACCTTGCCGACCACGTTGTTGGAGAAATCGAACCAGGGAATAAAGATGAATCGTTTAGCTAGATGGATGCCGACATTGCAGCCGCGGGTATAACTCTGCACCGAGTACCGATACTTTGTGGCTGATGCAGTCGTACTGTCTGAAGTCCAGTCCGTTGACTGCTCCTGGATTGCGTTCAAAGAATTGCCACCAATAAACACGGACACATCTACACTTTTGGGTAGCATCGATATTTTTGGCGAGTAGTAAAGAAATAGTCCGACGCCGCTATATCTGAGTGAGCTTTCAGAAAGCATGGTGTCCATCTTAAAATCTGACTGCATCTCGCCGACGGAGCCGGTAAAACCTATGCCAAATTCACGACTGGAAAATCCGATGTAGGGTGATCCCGACCATCCTTCGTAAGTCAGTAGGCTAGACAAGTTTTGGCGATCAGAATTAACGTTAGATCCAAGCGGCCCAACTGTGGCATCCGTGCGGTTCACAGCCGCTGCAAACGTGATCGTGTTTTCCTCTGGGACGATGTGATAGATCGGTGTGGTGGCAAAAATACTAGGCGTATTTTTCAACTGGTTTGCATACGCATCCTGATGCTCTTCTCGGATGCTCCTCGCCGTAGCAACTGTGCTTAGCATTAGACTGCAACCTGATGCCATGCAGCTCAGTGCAATCATGAGTCGATGCTTTTGGCGTAAACCTGACAAGTCGTTCCTCTCTGCTTAGCAGCAACGACTATTCGGAACAAAGCCCACAGGCTTTAGGCAGGACTTGCTGATCTTTAATTATCTATTGTATTTACTTTGGTTTATTCGGTGTTTTGCTTGAGAGGGTGAGCCCGCTGCAGCAAAGCATCGGCAAGCTACTGAAAGCCCGAGATCTTTCGCAGTCATGTTTTGTGGTGTTCTAATAGTGTCGATGAGTTGCTAGCGGTGCCCGACCCCGATTTCCCAGGATGACGAAAAACTCCCAGTTGCGCTCTTCCAGTTCCCTGATCCAGCGGCAAACCAAACAAAATCAGGCACACGATATGGGGTAGAACCACTCAAACTGCCGGTTCCACGAATGTAGGCTGTGCGATACTCGCGAAAATTGCAAAGAATCTTTGCTGCATTGGCGCAGTTAGTCACCGCAATACCAGCAGAATCTTCTGTACTGTCCGAGGAATCGATACAAAAGCCAGCGCCCGAATCAACCATCCCCGTTGGGCAGCCAAATTTCACATTACCGTTTACTTCAAGCACTGCTGATGGCGCCGTTGTCCCGATCCCGACGTTGCCAGAGGAACCACGAATCACCATTTTCGGTGTCATCAGATTTGCGCCAGTCTCGTTTACTGGATACCGATAGGCCGTATCACCTCGGACGTAAAATGCCAGATTGGTAGCATATACATTGTCGGTAGAGGCCTCAGCAGCTAAATATGCGTTTTTGCCATGCGCTGTCGAAGTCGCATTGTTTTTTGCGGTCAAAGATAGAATCGCGTTACTAGTTCCAGTTAGGTTATCGTCACCAGCAACGACATTAACGTAAGTATTTTGGGTAGTCGAAGATCCAACTGTCAGCGCACTAGTTGCGCCTGCCCCAGTACTTATAGTCAAAGTTGAAGTTGGGTTTGTAGTCCCAATCCCGACGTTGCCGTTGGTGTTGATAAGTAAGCGCGCCGCACTGCCTGTAACGTCATATATGGAAAACCTATTGCCAGCGCCTGAGCCTGACCCTGTAGATCCTACGTGGTAGGTTCTGCCGCCAGACGCTGAAGTATTTTCGAATCTGATGACAGGTGAGTCTAAACCAGAGCCAATTAAACGCTCTGCAATGCTATTTGCTCTAGTATTTACGTCAAAGAGATACCCAGGGCTTGTGGTCCCAATCCCGACTTGCCCAAAGCGGACGTCGAATAGACCGCGCTTGACATCGATTTAATTTATATTTACAATGTACATACTAGATTTGGGGTGCATAATTTAATGCAAATTGAGTTTGAATGGGATGATGACAAGAATCGAACAAACAAAAAGAAGCATGCGGTTAGCTTTGAAGAAGCTTCGACCATTTTTTCGAACTTCCCTCTCGAGATCTTCTTTGACTCCCACCACTCAGAAAATGAGAATCGCTACATTGCGGTCGGATATAGCAATTTAGAGCGCTGCTTGCTGGTGGTGCATTGCGAAAATCAATCAGGCACAAAGATAAGAATTATCTCTGCGCGTAAGGCCACACGGCAAGAATCCAAGGACGTCTTTGGGGGATAACCATGAAATCTAGCTACAATTTTAAGAATATGAAAAAAGCAGAGCCCAAATATCTAAAGCGCCTCAAGGAATCTGTAACTATTCGGTTAGATCCTCAGGTCATTGCGTATTTTAAGGATCTCTCATTAAAAACAGATATCCCTTATCAGAGCCTCGTTAACTATGTCCTCCGGGACTATGCTATGCATGGACTCGAGCCAAGTGCCAACTGGATAACACCCAAAGTCAAAAGCCGTAGAAAAGCTGGTTGAAGTTCAAAACATTCCACACCCTCACAAAAGAGCCACGTGGCAATCACGCTGCTCTTTTTGACTTACTGCTGCTTACTTTGGACAGCCGTCTTAATTGTGGATAGGAACAGATAGATAGTACCGTCATTAATGGTCGTAAGCCGAGTAATACCGAGATCGATACCGCAGACAGCCTGATTTTCACTGGTCTGCGTGGTGTGCTATAAATTCATTAGCAGTTCGGACCCATCGCCTCTTAACAATTCGTCTTGTTACGCATTTTACATTTGTACCGCAAAGAGATCGCAATAGTTTCTGCCGTTGCCTGAACCATTAAGTACGGCTTGGCCACTGGGGGTGTTGGTGATGTAAATCCCCATGTAATAAGTCGTCGTAGTGCCACCGCTCAGGGTCACGTACATTTCGCCATTCAACGTCTGGTACTGGCCGGGGTGCATATAACTGGCTGACTGCATGATCAGACCATTACTCACTGGATTTGCCGTGGACAGCCCGATCCACATAGTACCCCAATTACTGTTGACTGCCAGTTGTCGGTACACAATACGATATCGTCGCGTGGCCCCCGCTGGCACAGTTATCGTCAGTGTCTCCCCAGTGGCATACCATGTGTTAGCAGCGCCAATGCCCGTGAAGTTGTTGGCGGGTTGGCTCGACTGAATGAGCGTTCCGAAGCCATCTGATGCGCTTGCTTTTCCAACGATATCGAGCGTCGCTGCGGGCGCCGTCGTCGCAATCCCGACGTTGCCATTCCCCAAAAGGCTCATTACTGCCACATCTGGAACCAAGCCCCAAGTGTTGCCAGCAACAGGAGCGCCGCTTACCATCAGGTCCATTCGACCGCGACCAACTATTCCGGTTTCAAAGCTGCCAACAGCAATTCCAGCTGAATTAGAGTTTTTAACTGTAGGGATCCCGGGGACAACCCAGGATTGCATTTGATTTGCAAAGACCGTCGTACTATTTGTAGTGCCAGACACGTTAAGCAGGTTGTTGGGTGCCGTCGTCCCTATCCCGACATTGCCATTACTGTTAATCGTAATTCTTGCCTGCCCGGCTGTCCCTAAAGATAGAGACGATGCGTATTCATTAGAAATCACAAAATCATTCAGGGAGTCAAAGCCAATCCGCGAAGTTACAATACCGCCATCTTGAGAAAACCGGACCGTAGGATTATCTGTCTCACCAGAATTATTAGTGTCAGCCTGTAACTTTAGTTCAACGCTTCCGGCGCTTGCTAAATGGAGCATGGATGTTGGGTTTGTTGTCCCTATCCCGACATTCCCGCTCGCCATCAAAGTCGTGAATGCCCCAGTATTTGGAGTAGTCGATCCGATTGTGCCTGGCGCAGCCCAATTGGCGACAGATGCCGCACTGGTCCATGTACTTCCATTTGACGTGAGCACGTTACCAGAGGCGCCTGGTGCGACCGCCTGCAGGGCGCTTGTACCGTTGCCTAGTAAGACACTATTTGCAGCTAAAGTCGCAGCACCTGTACCACCGTTGGCAACTCCCAGTGTTCCAGAGCCGATAATCGACGTGGGCAGCGGCGGGATATCAGATGCAACAAGCGTGGAGCTGGCAGTAACGCGGCCTTTTGCGTCAACCGTCACCTTGGTGTAGGTACCA
>CAIWTN010000108.1 GCA_903915625.1 uncultured Pseudomonadota bacterium
AAGCTGCAAGCTCCGGCTAGGAACCCGACCTTCAGAAAATGCGTAGCAGATATCGAGCGCCTAGACTTCATGTCCTTCTCCTCTACGTCCCGCTTATCGGAATTTCCCAAAAAAACTTGAGAGAAAACGATGAGATATGGATATTCATTAGTTGGAACGGAGGCTTAGACGACTAAAAGCAGCCCAAAAAGCGGTGACTTCGGCCAGATTTTTATACTTTTTTTATGCCTACCGGACCAATTTTTACACCGTTTTTATAAGGATTTACGCATATTTTCACGCTGCACTACGATTGATGGAGACTGCAGTGGAAAACACGGAATATGTACAACTCGTAGCCCTCATGGCGACCCTTTTAGTCTTAGGGCCACCCATTGGACGCTACATGGCCAGTGTATATGAAGGTAAGCCGCACTTTCTGAGCCGTCCATTAGGTCGGCTAGAATCTTTAAGCTATAGGCTGCTTGGTATAAATTCCGCTGCGGAAATGACGTGGCAACATTACTGTGCCTCACTCCTGATATTCAATCTGTTCGGCGTCATTGCCTTATTCCTTCTGCAAATATGTCAGTCTATGTTACCGCTCAATCCCGCAGGGCTGCCGTCGGTGCCTGGATGGCTAGCCTTAAATACCGCTGTCAGCTTTGTCACTAATACCAATTGGCAAAGTTACTCTGGTGAAGTTGCAATGAGCCAGCTAACCCAAATGCTCGGATTAGCGGCACAGAATTTCATAAGTGCTGCGACGGGAATGTCTGTGGCAGTTGCTCTTGCGCGCGGGATTAGCCGAAAATCTGCCCCAACGATTGGCAGCTTTTGGACCGACTTAACTCGATCGATCGTCTACATACTGCTGCCGCTTTCCATGATCCTCGCCTTATTACTAATAAGTCAGGGCGTGGTGCAGAATTTCTCCCCCAATCTGGTTGTCAAAACCCTGGAGGGGAGCGAACAAATCCTTCCAATGGGACCTGCTGCGTCACAGATTGCGATCAAACAATTGGGATCAAACGGTGGCGGATTCTTTGGCGTCAACAGCGCACACCCTTTTGAAAACCCGACCCCTATTTCTAACTTTCTGCAAATCTTGGCGATCCTCCTCATCCCATTTGCAACACCCATCATGTTTGGCAGGCTCATTGGCAACAAGAAACATGGCCTTGCCATCTTGGCCGCAATGTTGGTGCTATTCGGCGTCATTTTAGCGGTGGGTCTATGGTCTGAGGTCAGCAGCAATCCCGCCATCGGCAATATCAGCGCAATGGAAGGTAAAGAAGTCCGCTTTGGGGTGCTCAGCAGCGCCTTGTGGACTGTGGCAACTACCGCCACGTCCAACGGATCAGTTAATGCAATGATCAGCAGCATGTCTCCATTAACTGGCGGCGTCGCTCTTTTGAATATGCTGCTTGGCGAGGTCGTATTCGGTGGTGTTGGCAGTGGACTTTACGGAATCGTGATGTTCGCCATCTTGACTGTATTCATTGCTGGATTAATGGTCGGACGCACGCCCGAATACTTAGGGAAGAAAATCGAGGCTCGCCAGATCAAGTTTGCTGTCATCGCTATTATTGCGCCGAGTGCCGTTATTCTAACTGGGGCAGCCATCGCCGTAACTACTAAGGCCGGCTTAAGCAGCATACTGTCCAGCGGGCCACATGGACTCAGCGAAATCCTCTATGCTTTTGGCTCTACTGTCGGAAACAACGGCAGCGCCTTTTCCGGCCTAAATACCAACACGACTTTCTACAACATCGCTCTAGTGATCTGTATGTTGCTAGGCCGCTTCCTAATCATTGTACCGGTTTTAGGCATTGCAGGCAGCTTGGCCGCTAAGAAAATCACTCCACCATCACCAGGAACATTTCCCGTTGAAGGCGGACTTTTTGTGGCCCTCCTCATCGGTGTCATTTTAATTGTGGGCGCTCTAACTTATTTCCCAGTGCTTAGCCTCGGGCCTATTGCTGAACACTTACTGATGCTTAGCGGCCGCACATTTTAGATCACTGAGGACTCAAATGGTTCATCATTCAAATGCAGATAAAAAAGTAAAATCAGCACAAGACGCGCTTTA
>CAIWTN010000109.1 GCA_903915625.1 uncultured Pseudomonadota bacterium
AGCCCCAATGGGATGTCCAGTATGCGTAAGGCGTGAGGCCCACACGCCCTTGAATCATTGGCGCAAAGCCGCGTGAGTGGTGAGGAAACTTTGAACCACGGTGAGGCCGTGGGACTTGGTATGGTGTTCGCTTTACTTCTCAGTCGCCGTTTTGGTGGGCTGACAGAGGTGGACACGCAAGAGCTACTCAATATTCTCGGGCAGTCCAGCTGCGTCATGTCAGAAGAAAATTTGCGGCAGAGACTCGGTGTTGCTGATCTTGCTGATGCCACAGTTCTTAGCGAGCTTAAAAAGTTAATCGCTAACGATAAAAAAAATCTAGGCAGTGATGTCGCTGTAGCTGACTGGGTTTTGTTGCAGGCACTAGGTCAGGTTAAATGCCCAAGTCCAGATCAGTGGACGGTGCCCTTACCGCTAGACGTAGTAGATGTGATTTGGCCCGAATTTCTTCGGGCCATCTCTACGGTGTCTCCGTAATTAACTTAGACGTGGTCCTCTTACATAGACCGTCGGTACTGCCCACCCACTCGGTAAAGCGTGTTTACAATCTCGCCCAGACTTGCATGACGCACGGTGCTCATCAGCTCCGCAAAGATGTTGCCACCCTGCATCACCACTTGGCTCAGATTGCGCAGCGCTTCTTCGCGACTTGCTTGCCGCGTATCTTTAAACGCCTGCAGGCGATCCAGTTGCTGATCCTTTTCATCGTACGATGCGCGGATAAGTGGGATTTCGGGCCGCACGTATTCCCCGCTCACCACTTTTGGATTCAAGTACGTATTCACGCCGATAATGGGCAGCTCGCCTGAGTGTTTCAGGCTTTCGTAGTGCAGGCTCTCTTCTTGGATTTTGGTCCGTTGGTACTGCGTTTCCATAGCTCCGAGTACGCCACCACGACGGGAGATGGCTTCAAATTCTCGCAGCACTGCCTCTTCCACCAAATCGGTCATGTATTCGATAAAGTAGGAGCCCTGATTGACGTTCTGACAGAAGTTGGGGCCAAACTCCTGATTGATGATCATCTGGATGGCCATGGCGCGACGCACACTCTCTTCTGTTGGTGTGGTCACAGCTTCGTCGTAGGCATTTGTATGGAGCGAATTACAATTGTCGTACAGTGCGAGTAAAGCCTGCAGCGTCGTGCGAATGTCGTTGAAGTCCATTTCTTGGGCGTGGAGCGAGCGACCAGATGTCTGGATGTGATACTTCAGCTTCTGGGAACGTTCATCCGCCTGATAGACATCGCGCATGGCGATGGCCCAAATGCGACGCGCCACGCGTCCCATCACTGCGTATTCCGGATCGAGGCCATTGGAGAAGAAAAAGGACAGGTTAGGCGCGAAATCATCGATCTGCATTCCACGCGCTCTATAATACTCAACATAGGTGAAGCCGTTGGCGAGAGTAAATGCCAACTGAGTGATTGGGTTCGCGCCGGCTTCAGCTATGTGATAGCCAGAAATCGAAACGCTGTAGTAATTTCGTACCTTCTTATCGATGAAGTAGGACTGCACATCCCCCATCAATTTTAGGGCACATTCCGTCGAGAAAATGCAGGTGTTTTGCGCCTGATCCTCTTTCAAGATGTCGGCCTGCACGGTGCCGCGCACGACCTGCAAAGTCTGGTCATAGATGTGGGCATGCTCATTCGGTGTCGGCGCGCGCCCCTTTTCAGCATGGAACTTATCGATCTGCTGATCAACCGCTGTATTGAGATACATGGCCAAAATGATTGGTGCCGGACCATTGATGGTCATGCTGACGCTGGTACTTGGTGAGCATAGGTCGAAGCCGCTGTAGAGCATTTTCATGTCGTCTAACGTGGCAATCGATACCCCGGATTCACCGACCTTACCGTAAATATCTGGCCGCTTGTCTGGCTCGGATCCATAAAGAGTGACGCTATCGAAGGCAGTGCTAAGTCTCTTTGCGGGATCATTCTTCGATAGATAATGAAATCTAGTGTTGGTGCGAGCCGGTCCACCTTCGCCGGCGAACTGGCGCTTAGGTTCTTCTTGCTCGCGGCGGAATGGAAAGACGCCGGCAGTGTAGGGAAATTCCCCAGGGACGTTTTCTTTTAGAAGGAAGCGGAGCGTTTCCGCCTTACTTTCGGGAGACGGAAGCGCGATTTTGGGAAGTCTTTGTTGAGCGAGTGACATAAAAGTCGATTGGACCTTGATATCTTTACCACGGACTTTGTAGGTAAACTGGTCCGCCAAATACGCCGCGCGGATTTCGGCCCACCGCCCCAACTGGTCTTGCCGATGCGGATCAACATTCCGCCAAGCGACGGCCGCGGCGGCTTTTGTGGTATTTGCTTCTTCATGATGTCCTATCTCCCGCAGATGCGCCGATGCAATATCGAGTGACTCAGCGGTGCGTGCAGATGCGATCTGCTCGGCACTGGCGGCATGATAACGCCGCACTGCGTGAGCAATCTCCGCTAAATAGTGAATTCTGTCATCCGGAATCAGCGCATCGCGGTTGCTGGAAACGATGGCATACTGGCGATCTGCGGCCACTTGATAGCTACGGTCGTTGATCTTAGCGTTCAGTTTTTCTGCAAGCGCCCGATATAGCCCGTTAACTCCGTCATCGCTGAAGCGGCTAGCGATGGTTCCGAATACCGGATAATTCTCATCAGCGACGCGCTGGCCTTGGAATCTTGTCCGACGAAGTTGCGTGCGCACGTCGCGCAGTGCGTCTGGTGCCTGCCTGCGCTCAAATTTGTTGACCGCGATGAGGTCGGCAAAGTCCAGCATGTCGATCTTCTCGAGCTGCGTCTGTGCCCCGTACTCGCAGGTCATAACGTACATGGATACATCAGCAACATCGACGATACCGGTGTCGCCTTGGCCGATACCGCTAGTCTCGACGATGAGAAAGTCAAAGTCCTGGCTACGCATCACCTTGATCGCGTCCGAGGTGCTGCGAGCTAGTTCTCGTCCGGCGTCCCGGGTCGCTAGCGAACGAATAAAGACGCGTGGGTCGGCGGCAGAGTTGATGCGAATGCGGTCACCAAGTAAGGCTCCG
>CAIWTN010000110.1 GCA_903915625.1 uncultured Pseudomonadota bacterium
ATCGACAGTATAGGTGCCCGACAGCTTGGCACCAGTAACTTCATTGTTGTCATTTAAACGCAGCTCTACTGTGCAGCTGACGCCGTTGTCATTGGTACCGACAAACTTAGTTTGCTCCGTTAGTTTTAGTTCTGTCGCTGCTGAGTTAATGACAGAGCTTTTGGTCTCATGGCCACAGCTAGTGATAAGTAGCGCAGTCGTCAGCGCAAATAAGTTCGACTTCATGATGAGGTACTCCAGTCTCAGCTCAATTAGCTTGTACACCGCAACTAAGGTTGTGCAATTTCCTTGCCAGTCACGAGGTGTTTCAGTTGTTATGTTTTCGTGGGGGATAAGATCAATATTTTCCGAACTAAAAATCATGATTCTACTTGTTGGTTGGACCGTGCCAGTGTCCGCTAGGTGTCCATGTTGTCGATTAAATTGGCACAAAGTTTCGTGCTAGATAAGTCCGATTTTTAAGGTCTGGGGTCATCGCCCATCCTTGGACCACTCGAGACTTTAAAAGCCTGCCGCTGACTTAGTTCTTTTCACTGTCCAGTTTTTAGCTAGCATGTTGCTCACATAAATAATCGTAAGTATTCATAAATTCATTTGATTCATCCTGGCATGGTGGATGCATATCAAACGTAAATGCCAACGCACATAGCTTATTAATATTTTGCATAGAGGTATCATATGCGCACGAGGTCAGTAAAAATGGGTCCAAAGTTATGGTTTATCTCTGTGGTGCTTGGGATCTCTGCGATCGCAACCGGCTGCAGCACTACAGGACATTCCGCCGGATTAGGCGGCTTTGTGAATTCTCGCGGCAGCTGTTTTGTGACTTCTGCCGGCATGCCGTGGTGCCGTTAATTTCCAAAGGCTGGAGGCGTCACACACAGCGGGATCCCTCAGGGAGCTAAACGGCCAGGTCGGGGGTTGCGACCGTATCGGCGTAGACCACTTCTGTGTTTGATTAACTTCGTAGTTAATTCAGTACCAAACCCACAGGTAAACTTTCTCCAAAGAGCTGCATCTTAGCCTCGGTGTCCACTGGGACGAATTCACGCACCAGGCGCATCTGTTCAGCGCTGGCACCAGTCTCGCCCAGTTTAGCTAAAAACTGCCCGCGTGCTGCATCGGATAAATCGTACTCGCGGTCTCCAATCATCCGCCCAGCCTGCGTCAAGAACAGCGCAAGTTTGCTGAACGCGGCATCGCCGCGCTTGATCTTTTTCAGTTCATCAAACCAGCCCACGACTACTTCTGGTCTCACGATATTATGTGGTCCACCGTAAAGCGGTACGCGACTCGCAATTCGAGCCAAGGCCCACATGCGTTGATTGACGAATTTTTGTCTGCCAGCTGCAAGCTGTTGCGTTAGATGTTGGCCGAGGCGGATTTTCTGCATCATTTCGACCCGCTCTAGCGAGCCAGCCAGTAAATACAGCTCCGGCGACGCATCATCTTTGCGCAGTGCGGGGAATATGCGCTCAAAGAGCTGTTCCTGTTGCTCGCGTAGAAGGCCGCCAGCCACTCGGCGCCACATGATCCACCACTGCTCTTCCGCCTGCTTTTCTTTGGGAAAGCTCAGGCCCTGTTGAAAGCAGCGCCACAGCTCTTGCGTGCGCCATTCATCAAGTTCGCAGCCATATCCTGGGCGTAAGCTATACCCTGCAAGGTATAACCATTGAGTCTCATGATTTAACGAACGTCCGCGGCGCGTCATTCCCGCGGCCAAATGCGGCCAGAGCCCGCGCAGTAGAGACGTGTCCCAGTCCTCGCGAGGCGCACCGAGCATATCTTCCAGATCTTTGACTAAATTTTTGGGCGCGCCTAATTGCTCGTCACGCTTCTTCTTGCCGTAAAGTACGTCCAGCTTGTCGATGGCAATAGCTACTTTACTTGCAGAAAAGCGACTCTTTGCCAACTCCGCCGATGCTGCGGGCGCTGCAGTTGGAGAGCGAGCAGAAGTGCCCCGAACATTAAAGTCGAGCTGCCAACGCTTCACGTTAGCTTGGTCATCTTGATGAACTAAATAAAGACAGAGTAGTCCTGTCTCTGCCACTGAAGTTTCAAGCTGCACCGATATGAGTTTGTCATCTTTCTTGCCGGCAAGATCAATGCGCGTGTGGAGCGGGGGTAGGGGATGGAAGCTATCTCTGGTAGCAACATCGGCAACGACCACATCGGCCAGATGATCATCAGCTCTTGTCGTTGAGGTAAACAACTGGAATCGTACTGGGGAGTCAGCGCGCAGCTTCAGGTCTAAACTGTCAAGTTTGAGCGGAGCAACGCCATCGTATCCTTTGGGAACGATGCAAATTAGATTTGGACCTGTACCGGCACTGCCATGATCTTTATCAGCAACTTCCACTTCGACATAAACAGAACGCGCATAACCGCCCTTGATCAGAGCCTCTGGCTGATGGCGCAAAGCTGCATAATGTGCGGCACCAAGGGCAACGGCTAGATCCATGTCAGCACTAGCTAGCACCACTGGCTCAGACCCATTTTGCCAATTAGTAATTTGTTCCACTAATGTGCGGCGTAGAATTGCTGGCCTTAGCGTGCCACCATTAAAAAGCACTGCGTCAACACGATGATTGGCAATAAACTGCGCAATGTGGCGGGTGATAGCACTGTCTTGCGCATAGGGTAGCCCAAGTTGAGTCAGTCCGAGTCGCTGACGACGCGGCACGTCTGTAGCTGAAGCTAGCGGGAAAAATCCAGAGACCACAAGGTCTCTGATCTCTGTGCGGCGCAAACTCGCGGTGCGCGCAGTCGCCATCAAGCTGGAGCCCTCACCAGCGATGGAGACAAAGAGTTCTTCATCGGGACTGGTAGTCACGGAATCGTCGCTTAAGGCACTCTCTTTTAGTTGCCGAGTACCAAAGGCCAGTTGTGCCCATTCGCGCGAGGACAAGCGATTGTCATCACCAACAAGTTTATTCTCAAGCGCATAAGCAAGGCTCAAATCGATGTTGTCGCCGCCTAGTAGCAGATGTTCACTAACGGCAACTCGGGTAATGTCTGGTTGTCCCGACGGCTTGGGCTCGACCCGAAATAGGCTGAAATCGCTGGTGCCGCCGCCGATATCGATGATCAGGACGGTAAATGGCTCCGCCTTTGGCAAGTCGTGGCGGCCGTCTAGCCAGTGATAAAAAGCAGCCTGCGGCTCTTCAAGTAAGCGCACTCTTTCGGCAGGGTATCCCGCCTGAACGGCTGCCGCGAGCGTCAACCTTTGTGCCGCTTCATCAAAGGACGCGGGTACCGTGATGACGATGTCTTGCTCTTCGAACCGTGCGCCTGCCTGGTCTTTTGCTACGAGTAGATTCCAAGACTCACGAAGGTGCTGCAGGTAGGCCGCAGAGACCTCAACTGGTGATCTGCGTTCATCGCCGACTAGATCACCCACATGCCAGGGCAAGATGCGCTCTTCCCGGTCAACGCCGTCATGACATAACCAAGATTTTGCCTGGTGAATCACGCGCCCCGGAACCTGACTGCTCTGCCAACGCGCAAATTTGCCGACAACAAAATCTGGCAGAGATCCTTCGGCATGCTGAGGTAGAGCGAGCTGGCCACGCTTCCATTCAGACTTAGGCGGCAGGTAGTAGTAGGAAGGGAGCGTCGGCGCCCTTACTACGGAACCATCACTCTCCCACTGAGGGATTTCTAATACCTGTGCTGGACTGCCATTCGCGCTCAAATCAACATAGGCCAAGGCGCAGTTAGTGGTGCCTAGGTCGATGCCAATAGCGTAGCGTGCGCGTGATGCCGAATTAATGTTGTTCATGAGTTCTTAAATTGAATTCCAGATTCCATTTGCGACCTGAGGTCGTGTCCTTCATATAGACTTGAAGCATGCCCATTTCGTTAACGACGGCATCTAAGCGTACGGGAATGACTTTGCCCTCATCCTCGCCATCAGATCTTAGGGTGAGGCTGAGTTGAGCGTTTTCATCTAAGCTATGCGCCGCGTCATCGACAACTGTGCCTGGTTTGTCGCCAGCGCGCACTGTAGAGGAGAAAAAGCGGAACTCTACAGGCTCACCAATGACGAGACCGAATTGCTGATCTTTAAGCTCGATCTCGGTGCCCTCGTCTGTTCCCTGAGGTACGAGACAAAGACCGCGGACTTTCGGTTCGATACCGGGTACTGCGGGTGCGACTTCTTCTAAGCCAACATAATAAGAACGCGCAGTACCACTCTGTACTCTGATGCCGCGTCCGGTGCTGCGCAGCTTTCCGTAGTAGGTGGCGCCACGTGCCACGGCCAGGTCATAGTCAGCGCCCGTTAGTTCTTTAATACTGCTACCACTCCAAGTGGAAAGTAGCTCAACAATTCGTTGGCGTAAGGCCGGAGCTCTAAAAACACCGCCATTAAACAGCACTGCGGTCGGTAGTAGTGCCTCGTTTTGCAGGTTAGCACCGACTAACGTTTGTAGCTGCGGGTTGGACGCGACATTCTGTGCCGAGCGACGGAGAAAGCGAGCCAAGTGTCTGCTGATTGCCGCATCACTTTCATAGTGTAGGCCAAATTCTTGAATACCGGCTGACCGCCTGGTCTTTGGCATCTCATCAAGTCGTGTGCGCGGGAGAAAGCCCTCGACTATAGTCGACAAGACCTGTGCGCGCGTAAGCTCCGTAGTTACTGTTCCGGCAAATAGACTAGAGCCACGACTGGCAACTGCAATGGGAAGTGACGCGAGATCATCAGTGATGAGCAGACGTTCTTTAGCTGATCGAGCAGCGGCAACTAGAGAGAGAAACTGCCAATGATCGACGCTACGTCCTTGTGCTTCGAGCTGCTGCTTGAGTCCATAAGCAAGCGCCAAGTCCATGTTGTCGCCACCGAGCAGCAAATGCTCGCCGACGCTAATACGTTCAAGATGCAGCTGGCCTTGGTCCTCGCCGACTGCAATCAAACTAAAGTCGCATGTGCCGCCGCCGACATCACAGACCAGGATGACTTCGCCAGGTTGCACTTGCTTGCGCCAGTCGCGATCATTTGCGTCTAGCCAGGCGTAAAATGCGGCCAATGGTTCTTCCAGAAGTACCGGGTCACCAAGGCCAGCATCGCGCGCTGCAGCATGGGTCAGTGCGCGTGCCACTTCGTCAAACGAAGCCGGTACGGTTAGTACTACCGTGCAATCAGCGGCGCTGACGTTTTCGCCGTTGTTTTTGCGGTCATTAACGAAGGCTGCGCCTAAGTGCTCTAGATAACGCTTTGATGCTTGGACAGGAGAACACTTGCCCTCAGTAATCTCGGATCGCCACGGCAGCAATGCGGCTTGCCTGTCAGCTTGGCTGGCGCAGAGCCACGATTTAGCGGATGACACAACCCGATCGGGCACTTCGGCACCCCGGTCACGAGCCCACTTACCAACTACATTAGCTTTATAAGCAGAGTCACTTTGCCCCTCACTCGTCCAAGGCAACTGCGCTGCCGCGCTCGCGAGCTCGCCACTATGCGGAATGTAGAGGAACGACGGCAGGGTGGTTTGACTGCCAACTTGTCCCGGTCCAAACACCTGCGGAATCTCTAGCACCTCGACCCTCGAATCGGCCCTAGATTCAGTCGATTCTAGGGTGGATTCCAGTTTGCTGTAGGTCAGCGCTGAGTTGGTTGTGCCTAAATCGATGCCGACTACATATGGGATCTGCTTGTCAGTCACAGTCTCGACTCCGGATTAAGATAATTCAACTTCTGCAGGAGCAATCACACGTTCAGGCGCACCGCTGACTGCTGACGCAGGGGTGCGTTGCTCTGGCAGTTTGACACTGGTTGTTAACCAGCCTCGGTGCAGCAGTCTGCCCGTAAATGGTGGCTCACCAATGACGCGTCCAAGGAGGCGGTAGCTGTGAGCATCGTAGTCTTTGTTAAGGGTTAAAGAAGAACCCTCGGCATTTTGGGCAACCGGTTTGATTTCAAAGTAGTCGCGCAGTACCGCGCTACAACCTTGATGTACAACACGGGCGGCTGCACCAACCTGCGCGTCAGGGTACTTACTGACATCGTCCATTAAGAAGTC
Organism: uncultured Pseudomonadota bacterium; assembly: GCA_903915625.1. Classification (GTDB taxonomy): domain Bacteria; phylum Bdellovibrionota_B; class Oligoflexia; order Oligoflexales; family CAIYRB01; genus CAIYRB01. The sequence goes on from CAIWTN010000110.1 coordinate 6,021, forward strand.
GAGGAGTCTGCCTTTTTGCTGCATCAGCCCGAGGAATCCAAGTACCTCGTTTTCGCCGACCGCAACGGGTACACTGCTCGCAGCTATCGGTTTTGCGACGATATCAGTGTCGCCTGCGCTAATGGGTGCCTCGCTGCTGACTTGAAGGGTCGGGCGCAGGGCTAAAAAACCACTCACTAAACTAAAAAGTAGTAAGCCACTGTTGCGCAGGGTGGCGAACTCGGCCGACGCATCGGCACCGAAGAAATAGGCCGCTGAAAGTAGTACTAATACCAATGATACAAATAGCTTAGACATTATTTCTCCCGCTTCATGCTAGCGCTCTGCCAAGTCCGGCATAGTCATAGTCGACTCTGCTCACGTGAACAAGTGGGTAAAACGCTCATTCCTTTGGGAAAGTTAGGTTTTTATCTAAAGTTTTTAAGCAATAATTCCGAAGAGTGGACTGGCCGAAAGGTAATGTGGTGCGAGTCATCGGGATGCAACCTATGAGTACCATTCGAAATAGCTGTCTTTGGTGTATGCCGGTTTTGCTCCTTTGGACACTTTTCGGATGCAACAATAGTTCGGTATCAGGACCTGGGTCCTCGGTAGCTTTCTCGGGCGATAGCTCTAGTTTGAGCGCAAATATTCAGCCGCCAACTTCAGCAGTTCGAAAAGGCAGCTTTACGGTCTGGGCGTATCCAGAGAATCCGCAGCCAAACCAAGAGTATGTGATTTATACGAGTATCAAGCTGCCGCGAGGCACCGAGGAGTACGACGCGGGTGATATCTCTGGTCAGTTAATTGGCACTGATGGTTTTGCGATTCCAGTAGGTGGCGCCAGGAATCCCTTCTCGAAATTCGTGTTTTCTGCGGAAAAAGCTAAGGCCATAGTCACCACGCGTGTGCCTGGTGCGGCAACGTCTGGAATACGCGATGAAATCTCGATTAATTCAAAGCTGCTGAGCGAGAAGCAAAGCCTAACGCTCGTTTTTGGCTACGAGAAAGAGTGAGGCTGGGCGGCAGCGCCACCACCTTTACGTCTTGCGGCGATTGACGCTGGATTCATAATCCGCCAGCAAGCGCCGGAAATTATCTGCGCGTTCTTTGATCTGGGCAGCGGTCATGGTCTTGAAATACAGGTTTTTATCGCTAGCAGGATCTTTGGCTTTTGCTTCAGCGACATAATCAAGAGCCTTGATGCCGTAGCGCAATGCCTCGATTCTTAAATCGTCGTATTCGCCAAATTCATCAGCCAACTGAATCGCAACGAAAGCACAGGCATGATAAATCTCTTGCTTGCAGTAAAAGCGTGCGACAAAAAGGATACTCTCCGCTACACGGCGCTTACCTTTGGCGACTAGGTCTCGAGCTTGCTTGGCATAGGGACTGTCTGGCATCCGCTCGATGAGCTTCTGCCATTCTCTGATCGCCTTCTGGGTGTAGTCTTGTTCCCGGTCAACTTCATCCGGTGCATCCTTCCAGTAGCTCTCACCAATTTGGAAGTAGGCGTAGTCAACTTTAGGGTGCTTAGGGTGTAATTTGGCAAACTGCTCATAAGCCAGAGCGGCTTCGGTATAATGACCAAGCTCAAACTGGGAGTTGGCGATCAGTAGGTCAGCTTCGGCGGCGAACTTGCTGTAGGGGAAGCGAGACTTGAATTCGCCCAGGCGCTGAAGGGCGATCTCATAATTCTCATCATCGTAGGGTTCCTTGGCGATGCCGAACGACTTTTGCGGATTATTCGGATCGAACTCTTTCTCAGAGCACGCCGTCAGAAATAAGATGTAAGCTATCGTACAGACAAAAGGAACTAGTGACTTTCGCAGCATCTGAGCAACTCCTTGCAATCAACGGGCTTCAAAAGGAAGCAAAATTGCCGATACCATCAATAAGCAAAGGCTCCCTTTTCATAGCGCCGCGGACGTTCCTGACGTTAACCTACGTGTGGGCGCTACCGCCAATCATTTAAATGGATTGGACTAAGATTGATGAGTTAAATCGGCCGACTTGGATCTTGTACCCCCTAAGGACACTTTGAGTGACGAATCAAGAACGCAACGAAGCGGGCGGTGGTGAGCCAGGGATCTGGCGCCGGGCTCAGCGGCATTATTGGCTGGTGATTTTCGCCATCCTTCTGCTTTCATTGCTAATTCACGTCCTTTCTGTGGTGGAGTTGGGGCAGCATCAAGCACATAAGTCGCACCTACCGGTAGCGAAGCAGGCACCGGTGAAATTTCACATCACGCAGCAGCCAAAGCGGCCTGCAGCTAAGAAGACTCCGTTGGAGAAGCCGACGGAGCCAGATTCGATGCCAAAAATCTTGGAAGCGCCTCAAACCAAGACCGAGCGGCCCGAGCACGCCGAATATGCTGGTACCGTTAACCATAAGACGACCAAGGAAACACGCCTCAGCAAAAAGCTCAAGCGCGAGAAGGCGGCCGATGCCGGCCAGAAGGGCAAGCCGGACGTGGCAGAGGCCCGTCAGGCCGGGCCTGAATCGCCGGCACGTCCTGAGGCCAAGCCGCAACCGCTACAAAAGCTCAAGCAAAGCGAGAGTCAATTTAAGAGCCGGGCGGGTAATTTGGCAGTCGATGCCTTCCAGCCAAAACCGCGCAATATCTACGAGGCCTTGCTGCCGACGGGGGCAGCCGATTTGCCTGGGCAGCTGACTGCTGGCTACCAAGATTTTGTCGACGAAAAGGTGACAGAAGGTGACCGCATCGACATCAATACCTCGGAATACCGCTACATCGGTTACTTTACCAGCATGCGTAAAGCGATTGAGCTGGTGTGGAACTATCCCCTCGATGCTGCGCGCAAAGGCGAGCAGGGCGAGGTTGGATTGGAGTTCATCATCGGTAAAGATGGTCACGTGACACAGGTGCGCGTGCTCAGGTCTTCGGGCTACTTGATCCTCGACCAGGCGATCATGGAGGCTATTAAACTGGCTTCGCCCTTTTCCCCGTTACCTGATGGCTTTGGTAAGACCCGACTGGTGGTGACGGGCTCGTTCCGCTACATTCTGAATGGTCTTTAGGTCTCGGATTCAAATTATCAACATACTGATTTAGTTTGATTTTGTTATAAATTGGCAGAAAAAATCTGTACATTTTTTGCACAGCGGTTATAGTCCGGGCCTTGTCGGTTTGGTCCCTTACGCGGTACGCTAGACCTTTAAGCCTTAAATTCTTCCCATACATGAAGGACTCGCCATCTCTTGACCCGCTGGCACTCCATCTTTATTTCCATGTCGCTCTTGACCACTTTGAGCTGCGCCTCATTTGAATCTGAGGCACCTGAGCGTGATCACGACAGCGAGCCAGTGACAGCAGGCACAAGCGCCGGCGATGGTAAGCATTTTACCCTGAAAGACGTTGCTGACGTCGAGTCCGATGACATTGGGGATCGCGAAGTCGCCGACGTAGACGATAGCGATCGTGAGGCTAGTGAGGATGAAGACGACGATGACGAGAGCCTGGCAGACGTCGTCGAGGATTTCGAAGAGGGCTTTTGTGCCGACGACATCTACGCCCAGTATCTGATGGAGCGCTACCGTGCCGAGCACGCGGGGCACAAGCTATCAGAGGGCAAGACCGAAAAGCGCAGTAGCCGCTCTCGCCGAAATCGCCGGGAAGATGCCCGCTATTTTAAAAATCACTCCAGCTTCGCGGCACTTGCCTATGCCCATTCCGTAATGGCTGGCCCGACCTCACCTTACTTAGGTGCCATCCCCATCGTCATCAACGACAAGGTGGATTTTTGGGTTCATTACTTCAAGACATCTGGTCGCGGCATGTTTATGCGTTGGTTAGTCCGCGGCGAGACGATTAAGCCCCAAGTGCAGCCGATATTGCAGGATAGCGGCGTGCCAATGGAGTTCTTTTACTTGGCTATGATTGAGTCTGGACTGAGCAACCACGCTAATAGTCGGGCCCGCGCCATCGGAACGTGGCAATTTATGCGCGGTACAGCCAAGCTCTACGGTCTCAAGATCAATCACTGGGTAGACGAACGCCGCGATCCGATCAAGTCGACGCTCGCGGCAGCCCGGTACCTTAAGGAACTCTATCTCGAGCTCGGTGACTGGCACCTAGCTATGGCTGCCTATAATGCCGGTCCCGGACGCGTCCGTCGTGCCATAAAAACCAATGGTAACGCGGATTTCTGGAAGCTTTGCGAAGACCGCGTCCTGGCCAAAGAAACGAAAGAATACGTACCTAAAGTGCTGGCAGCGATTTTGTTAGCTGCCGATCCAGAGGCTCACGGCTTTAGGGTCCATTCCACCGAGGTAGCTGATGCTGCCGATACGACCGTTCTCATCAAGCGTCCTGTTCGCCTAGACGAAATAGCGAATCGCTTGGGCTTATCGCTTAGGACCTTGAAAAACTGGAATCCAGAGCTCCTCCGCAATATGACACCGCCAACGCGGGGCGGTTATCCACTGCGTCTAAGCGCTGCTTATGCCAGTCGCTTCCCGCAGCTTGAGCCTCGCCTAACTACTGCGGATATTAAAAGTGTAGGTATGCACACGGTCCGTAGTGGTGACACATTTGGCCGAATTGCCCGTCAATATGGTATTCCGGTTAGGCAATTAATGGAGCTGAACCCAGACGTTGCCGCTAAAAAGTTGAAGCCTGGTGTCAGTATCCTCGTGCCAGCCATCGACACTGTCTCGACAGTCAATGCCGGTAATCCAGATCTACTCTGAATCTGCTCTTTAACTGCTCTGAGTCTTCGGGCTTTTAAGCAAGAAATTCAGCCTCGCGGAGCCCAGTAGCAGAGGTATACACTCCAACATAATTTGTTGGAGGGCACAGGCATGAACAAAGAGATTGATGACCGTAAGACTCGCAATCACGTCCAGTCACTCCCGGAACATAGCAAAATCAGCTTTACGGCGAAGTTAGTAGCGCATGGCCGTGCAAGGACCGATATACCCTTCGCCGGCGACGTGGCTGACGCTGTTGGAGCCAAGGCAGTGTATGACGAAACTATGGGCCCAGCAGGCGGGTCTATGGGGTCGCTAGACTGGTTTGATGCCATGCTTGAGGCTCGCTACAAGAGCCTAACCGCCGCGATCAAGCGGAGCGGTTGCAAGCAGGTTCTTGAGTTCGCCAGCGGCGTCTCGCTGCGTGGCTTAGCGTTGACCAGGTCGCATGGTCTAGTTTTTGTCGAGACTGATTTGCCGGCAATTTCTGCTGAGAAAGTGGCTATCGTAGAAAAACTTCGGCACAAATACGCTATTCCAGTGGCGCCTAATTTGCACTTTCACGAAGCCAATATTTTGGACTGGGAGCAAATTGAAAAGGCGCTCGTGCATTTCACACCCGGTGAGCCAGTGATCATCATCCACGAAGGGCTCTTCCCTTATTTGACGCGTGCGGAGAAGGCGATCGCCGCGAAGAACATACACCGTATCCTTGGTATTTTTGGTGGTGTTTGGGTGACGCCCGATTTCCATTCGAAAGACGATCCGATTACTGAACTCTGGAGCAAAGATGCGATGGGTGTTGCAGCTAAAGAGATTGGCTCTAAAACCGGTCGTGATTTTGAAGACAATAGCTTTGCATCTGAAAGTGACATGACTGCCTTTCTTTCTGAGTCAGGATTCAAGCTTAAAATTCGTGTGCAACTTGATGGTAGCTTTGAGTTAAGCAGTCTCAAGCAGCACACTATTGAGCCGGCAATTCTCGCATTATTGCAGCAGCACTTGCGTTTATTTGAGATGACTTTGGCTTGAGTGCTGATGACCACGCTGGCAACGTGGTAGCATGGTGGGGCGTAGTTATTGGGTTGACGATAAACCGTTGACGATAAACAAGGGTGAAGCAAATGTTTGAACGCGCTTTATTTACTCCCAATCGCCTTTTTTGCCCGGGCCCAACGCCAGTGCCAAAAGAAGTGATCCAAGCTTCGACAGAAACCTCGATCTATCATCGCAGTGACGAGTTTTATAAAGTGTTTCGTCGCTGCACCGATCGACTGGCGCCGATCTTCGGCACACGCACATCTCCGGTGATCCTTACGGCCTCCGGTAGCGGCGCGATGGAGGCGGTCCTCGTCAGTCTCACAGATGTCGATGACGAAGTTGTCGTCGTCAATGGCGGGAAATTTGGTGAACGCTGGGAAAAGCTGGCCAAGACCTATCAGTGCCGTACGGAAGTGGTCAGCGTACCATGGGGGCAAGCACCGACCAGTGACATGATTTTGGCAGCAGTTCGGCGCCAAAAGAATACGCGCGCCATTTTTATCCAGGCCAATGAAACGTCGACTGGTGCCTATTACAACATCGAAAAACTTGCGGGTGAAATTAGGCAACACTACAAGGGGCTACTGTGCGTCGATGCGATTTCCTCTTTAATTGCACATCCCATGCAGATGGATGCATGGCAAATTGATGCGGTAGTCTCTGGTAGCCAAAAAGGCTTTGGCTTGCCGCCCGGACTCGCCTTTGCGGCACTGTCGGACCGAGCCTGGGGTCAGCTGTCGAATCGGCCCAGATTTTATTTTGATCTAGAAAAGGAACGCAAAGGGCAAGCTGACGGACGTTCCGCATGGACGCCTGCGGCCAGTCTGATTTTTGCACTCGACGCGGCCCTGCATATTTTGCACGAGGCTGGGATCGATAAGGTCCTTAAGCATCATGCAGATTTAGCGAAGGCAGCGCGCGCGGCCACAACGGCCATGGGTCTTGAACTTTTTGCCGTTACGGCGCCGTCCAATACCCTGACAGCGATCACCGTGCCGTCCGGAGTCGATGGTCAGCGCTTGTTGAAGAGGTTACGGCACCGATTCGGCATGTTCTTTGCCGGCGGCCAAGACGAGTTAAAAGGCAAAATAGTGCGGTTTTCGCACCTTGGCTTTGTCAGTCGCTTTGACTTGCTCGATGGCATTGCGGCGCTTGAGTTTGCCCTCAAGGAAGAAGGCTTTCACCTTGACGTCGGTAACGGGGTGAAAGCGGCCATGCAGAGCTTGGTGTCCTAGGCGGCCGCAGTTAATTTGTGACAGAAAATGACATTTCCCGCAGTGACGAGTCGCTGGCGGTTTGGTAAGGTTTTGGTCGTACAAAGAGGGAGGTAGAGCTCTTGAAGATCCTCGTTTTATTGAAGCAGACTCCAGATACCGAGTCGAAGATCCAAATCAGTGCTGACGGCGCCAAAATTGAGACCGCGGCACTAAAGTACATCATCAATCCCTATGATGAATTCGCTATCGAAGAGGCCCTGAAAATCAAAGAGAAGGCTGGCAGTGGCGAGGTCGTGATCGGCAGTTTTGCTGGGGATTCCGCCAAGGAGCTGATCGTCAAGGGACTTGCTATGGGCGGTGATCGCGGCCTTTTGATCGGCAGCGATGGCCTTGAGGGCGTTGATTCTTTGACCGTGGCCAAGGTGCTAGCAGCGGCAGTTAAGGCCGAAAGCCCTGATCTGGTCTTAGTGGGAAAGCAGGCCATTGACGACGACAACATGCACGTCGGCATCATGGTGGCAGAGCTTCTCAAGTGGCCGCACGTGAACGTCGTCACTAAGCTGGCTCTGAATGGTAAAACCGCAACCGTCGAGCGTGAAGTCGAGGGTGGTCAGGTTGAAGTATACGAAGTCCAGCTACCAGCGGTGTTCGGGGCGCAAAAAGCGCTGAACACTCCGCGTTATGCCTCACTTCCAGGCATTATGAAGGCTAAGAAAAAGCCCTTGGACAGCAAGAAACCCGGTGATTTTGGCCTCGATGCTGCGGCGCTCAAGGCCGGCGTCAAGACAGTCACCCGTGGATTCCTACCGCCGCCAGAGAAGCCAGCGGGTAAGGTCTTCAAAGGTGAAGACGTCGCCGTCATGGTCGACAAAGTGGTGAAGCTGTTGCGTGAAGAAGCGAAAGTAATCTAAGGGAGTCGGCGCATGAAAGTTTTAGTTTTCATCGAGCAACGTGCAGGTAAAAGCAAATCGTCCGCGCTGGAAGCTCTCACCGTTGGTGCTCGCCTGGCGGGCGGTCCCGCGGATCTTGCCGCGGTCGTGATTGGTAAAGGTGTCGAAGGTATCGCGGCGCAGCTCAAGGGCTACGGCGCTGATACTGTATATGTGGTCGATCACGCAGCTTTTGAACATTACAATCCAGTTAGCTACGCTGATGCCATTGAGGCCGCTGTAAAAGCTCACGGTGCAAAAGTTGTAGTTGGTCTAGCTGCACCGATGACGCGGGATGTGTTTCCGCGTTTGGCAGCTCGCTTGGACGGCGGCATTCTTACCGACGTCACGGCGATTGAAGCAGCCGGCGCGAATCTGCAGGGCGTGAAGCCCATGTATGCGGGTAAGGTCCTGGCAAAAGTCGAAACACAAAATGCGCCTGTGACCTTTGTGTCTGTAAGGCCAAATACCTTCAAAGCTGAGAATAAAGGCACTGGCAACGCAGCTGTCAGCAAGCTTGAAGTAGCGCCAGCTGCCGATAGCCGCATTAAGACTTTGGAAGTACGTAAGGGTGCCAATGAGCGTCCAGACTTGACGGAGGCACCTCTCATTGTCTCTGGCGGTCGCGCTATGGGCAGTGCCGATAACTTCAAGATCTTGGGCGAGCTTGCAGATGTGCTCCATGCCACGGTTGGTGCGTCGCGCGCGGCTGTGGACTCGGGCTATGCTAGCCACGATATGCAGGTGGGGCAGACCGGTAAGACGGTGAACCCAAATCTCTACATCGCTTGTGGTATCAGCGGGTCGATCCAGCACATGGCCGGTATGCGGACATCCAAGGTGATCGTTGCCGTCAACACCGATCCAGAGGCACCCATCTTTAAGGTGGCTACCTACGGTATCGTCGCTGACTTGTTCCAAGCGGCTCCGATCTTCACGACGAAGTTCAAAGCGCTCTTAGAGAAATAAAGAATTCAGTGAAAGCTCACAGCGGCCTTACCTAGGTAAAGGTCGTTGCCGAGGTAAACTCGGCATGTGAGCTCATGCAGCGTGTCTGCGTGGGGAATATTGCGCTTACAAGAGAATGTCCGGAAGCCTCGTTCGTTGGTTTGGACGGTTCCGTCTGCCGACGGCTTAGGCCCGCGGATAGCGGATAACGCGATGCGATCGACGGCTTTGCCGTCGATCACCCATTCGTGCGTCACCGCGGTAGATACGCCGCTAGGTGAGACTATAGGCGTGAAGCAGCAAATCGACTGATTAGCTGACAAAGCTGTCACTAACTTGGTCCTGTCCTCTTCTTTAGGCCAGACTTCGCTAAGTTGATAGTTTGCGATGTTAACGCCAATGACTGGGTCTTTGAGCCAAATTGAGAGCAGTGGTAGCCGTAAGCGGCTATGCAAGGGTATTTCTGCCAGAATAATGCTGAGAGCTATGAGCACGGGAATAAAGTGCTGTATGCGCCGTTGCTGCCACCGCAGAGTCAAGTCCCAGGGCAACGCAGCAATTAAGGCCACGGTTGATAAATACAAATAGAAGTCGTCTAAGTGTTCTGGGAAATACACTGGGAATGCGTAAGAAATTGCGATCGCAGCACCAAAGCAGCGGATCACCGCCATGAACCATGGCAGCGAAGAGGCCTTGCTCCACCATGGATCAACTAAGCTAATTCCAGCGATGACTATCGTGACACCAAGGGTCGCCCAGCCACCAGCCAAAACCAGAAGAGGGATGCAGAACATCGTAATATATTGCACGGCATACTGCGTGCCGAAGCTGGCGATGCCGGCGACTAAACCCGGTTTCTGTACGAGAAATCGGCGGAGCCCACGCAGTTCATGGCGGCGGCGAGCCAACCTACTTTCGTACTCCAGCCAAATGCGAAAGGCGGCTGAAACAATAACTAGTAAACCTAGGTAGGAAAGTAACGACCGCGAGTGCTCGTAGTCGCGCTTGAGCAAGATGCCGGAGATTAGCCCCCAAAGAAAGGACAGTGCAGTCAGGGCAAAGTTGAGCTTGCGGCTGTGATTAGCCCACAAGCTCTGAAGTCGTTCTATGACCGGATGTTTCAACGTCAGCGCCAAGGTTGCCGCCTGGCGCGACTTGCGCCGATGGTTATTGAATGTCCCCCACCACTTCACCGACGAGGTCGTAGGAGTGCGTCTCGGTGATCTTTACCATTTGAATATGGCCGGCTTTTACCGGTCCGTCACCAATATAGACGACGCCGTCCACTTCGGGGGCCTGAACTGCTAGACGTCCTTGCCATACGAGTTCGTGCTCTGGACTGGGGCCTTCGACTAGAACTGGTAAAACTTGGCCGGCATAGCTCTTTAGTAGCTCACGGGAAACTTCACTTTGAACAGCCATCACTTCAGCTAAACGAGCGTCTTTGACCTCGTCGCTGACTTGATCCTGCATCCGTCCCGCCACTGTGCCCTCTTCCTGAGAGTATGAGAAACAGCCTAGGTGGCGGAAGCGTTGCTCGCCAACAAATTCCAGCAGCTCTGCAAAGTCAGCATCAGTCTCACCCGGGAAACCAACCATCACCGAGGTGCGGATCGCCACTCCCGGCACGCGCTCACGCACGCGGGCTAGGATTTCCACCAGCTGCTTTTTGTTCACGTCGCGGTTCATGCGCTTCAAGATGTTGTCGCTAGCATGTTGGACTGGAATATCTAGGTACTTAACTATCTTTGGTTCGTTGGCGAAGAAGTCTAGGAATTCGTCGTTGATGTATTCTGGGTAGACGTACAGGCAGCGAATCCACTGCAGTCCAGGTATGGCGACTAGGGCGCGTAGGAGTGGCAGCAGTTCATCGGTGCCGCGATCGCGACCAAAAGCTGCGAGGTCTTGAGCAATCAAGTTGACCTCGATGACGCCTTCGCTGACTAATTTTTCGACTTCTTTGACGACTGAGCTGATCGGGCGAGAACGCAGGCGACCGCGGATGGCCGGGATAATACAGAAGGAGCAGTTGTGCTGGCATCCTTCCGCTACTTTTACATAGGCCGAATGGCGCGCGAGGGTGTTCACGCGAGGCATATCTTCGTTATAGAGATAATGCGTGCGCTTCGCATGGACACTGCCTTGTTCGGCGGGGTCGTCAAGCAATGCGCCGATCTTTGTAAACTCATCGGTGCCGATAAACAAATCGACCTCGGGTAGACCCTTTGCTAGCTGCGTCTTGTAGCGCTGTGTCAGACATCCCGTCACCACCACTTTTAAGCCTGGCTTTTGCTCCTTGAGCTCAGCGGCCTTCAAGATGGTGTCGATGCTTTCTTCCTTGGCGGCCGCGATAAAGCCGCAAGTGTTGATCACGATGGCATCAGCAGCCGTAGGTTCGTCCGTTGACACCCAGCCAGTGCCCATCATCGTGCCTAGCATGACCTCAGAGTCGACGCGGTTGCGCGCGCATCCTAGAGAGATGAGGTGGACCTTACGAGCGGCTTGGGTTAGAGGATCCATGGGCTACTGTCTCCTTAACATTTTAAGAGACGTGCCTATTATCATAAAACTGGTTAAAATTCAAAAATCAGCTTATTTACCAGTATTATCAATGGCTAAGCTTTTAATCTGGCCTTTTTGATAGGCCAAGTTGGGGTGGATTTATGGAAGGCCTGATCGCCGTCAATGGCAAGGTTACAGCACCAGAAGCTGCACTCGTTCCGGCCCTAGATCGTGGCTTACTCTATGGCGATGGCGTATTTGAGGTTTTTGTCGCCTTTGGGACCCAAATTCTCGATATGGAACGGCATTTTGACCGCCTGCGCGCATCGGCAGAAGCTCTTGAGTTTTCCATTCCGTGGTCAAATGCTGAGATGGCCTTTGAGCTATCAGACTTGGTTAGCCGGGTGCCTGCGGCCAAAAAATATATCCGCCTAGCCGTCACCAGGGGCAGTGGGCTGAGCTTGAAATTACCCGCAGGTGCCACGCCCAATCGCTATGTATACTGCTTGCCGGCGGCGCAAGAGATGCCGCGTGTTTATCGTGAGGGGTTGAGTCTTAGGCGGCTTATTAAAGCCGGGGGCTCCAGAGGAGCTGCGCCTAAGACGGGCAACTATCTGGCCAGTGTCATGGGCCTGGCTAAGGCGCAGAAAGAGGGCTTCGACGAGATCTTATGGACGAATTCCGAAGGCGAAGTCACCGAGGCCGCAACAGCAAACATCTTTTTTCTATCTAGAGTTGGCGACAACGTAGCGTTTCTGACGCCGCCGGCTCAAAGTGGCATCCTGCTTGGCATCACCCGCAGCACCTTGATCGAGTTGATGCAAAATGCGGGTATCCCAGTCCAAGAACAAACTATATTTGTTGATGAGCTGCCTCGCTTTGATGAGGCTTTTGTCTGTTCGACGGTGCGCGGACTAGTTCCGGTATCAGCGATAGACAAGCATAAGCTACACACGGCGAGGCCAGGTTCCGTCTTCCGTCATATAGAGAGACTTTATATGACGTGGGTGGAGACGCAGCTAGGCTACCGTGTTGACTGGGCTAGCGGACAGCCGCTGTAGCCGCTTATTTGCCGCTTACTTTGGTCTGGGCTTGCTCTTGTTTGCCGCTCTCTTGGGTCGCTTTGGCTTTTTCGATGGCCTCTTGAACAGCGACCGATCCGGCAGCAGTGCTCTGCTTCTTGATCTCTTCCATGATGTTATGGCGCGTAGTGTAGGCAGAGTGGCTGAGAACTAACTGTTTGCCGCGGCGATTTTGCAGATTGAAAACCAGCGGTGCCTTCAGGTTAGCAGTCATATTTTGCGGATTCGTTGGGATCGTGATGATCACTGAAATGACGGCGTCTTCTTCAGCTTTCAATTCCAAATCCAAGACTTCCGCTTCAGTGACTTCAACCACATAGTCCGGTTTGAACAAGAGTGGGTTGATCAATACAAAAGCGATAGCGCCATCGTCCAGCGACTGAAGCCATTTAAATGGCGATTCTTTGTCGTGATCCAAAAGGACATAGCGCTTCAGCTCAGGGAAGCCAATCAGGCCTGCCGGTAGTTCGATCAGATCCTCGCTCTTAACTTCGATCTCGCCGAACCTAGTCGTTTTAACCTTGATCAAGGCCGCCTCCCATGGGTCGCGGACATGCTGCTCCCGCTTTTTTGCCGCACACTACATCTTAAAAATTCTTGCAAGATGATCTAACCTCTATGATAAACCATTTTATTAATAGCAAGCAATAGCTAGTCCGATCCTTGTCCTCTTGGGCCCTTGAGGTACTTCCTGATGGGGACCTGGCCAACAGCCCTTGCATCAGCCCCGAGTATGCCTTGAGCTTGCCCGACGTGGACCGGATCCGGTTGTGATGCGGCACGATTTTCGTCAAGGATCTTTTGATAGATTTCTTCACGATGGACTGTGGTCGCCGGTGCGGCTTTTATACCGAGTCGGACCTGCTTACCTTTGATTTGCATGACGACAATTTTTACGTCGTCACCGATGGCGATACCTTCGCCAACTTTGCGGGTTAATACAAGCAAGCCAGAACCCTCCATGGTTCTATTTGGGCGAAGCGCTCCGCGCCCATTAGATTGTCTCTGAATAGTCAATTATCGCTTAATAAACGGCATATATCTAGTCGGTCGCTCTAAGCTGGCAGTCGCTGCCCCAGCTTTTAGTGATTATTGCAGGAAGTTCAAAAGTGAGGGTTGCAGTAGCTTGGTCGATGCCATCAGTGTGCCTTGGAGGACGGCTTCGGTGCGCTTGAATTCGGAACTAGCGTGGTACATATCTGAATCTTGTACTTTAGACAGTTGATCTCGGAGCGTGGTCTCGTCGCCACTGAGGCGGGCGCCGGTCTCGTTGATTGCTGTGCTCATAGCGCCCACAGAAGCAATGCCAGCACTGGTCTTATCCAACTGATGCTCCAGCTCGTTCATGGCCCTATGAATAGCATCGGTATCGTTCTTAGACATGCCATTGTAGAGAAGGTTCAGGCTTTCGATCATGTTGAAATGTCCATTTTTCATCTCTTCAGGCGTCGCCTCAAAGACATCGCGGCCATTCAAGCTAACAGGGCGAAAGTTGCCTGAGGATAGCTCCAAATGCACGATGCCATCGTCGCCCATGAAGTCTCCGTCGAGATTCAGTGTTGGCGTTTGATTGCGAAATCCACCAAAGACATAACGGCCGTTGAAGGTGGAATTGCCGAGCGTGATGATCTCGTCCATGATCTCTCTGATCTCACGTGAGGTGGCTTCGCGACTAGCTGGGTCGTATGTGCTGTTAGACATTGCGACCGAGAGTTCCTTAGCGCGGATCAGGTTGTTGTTGATTGCTTGCAGTGCCTCTTCGCTGCGTTCAAGAAATCCCTTGGAATATTCGATATTAGTCTGGAACTGACGCACATTTTCAATTTGGTCACGAAACCTGATAATTTGGCTCGATCCCACCGGATCATCGGATAGTTTCTCAATCCGACGCTGGGACGAAAGTTCCTCCATAGCATTTGAATTCTGTTCCTTCGCATCATTGATGCGACCGGCAACAGTTTCATAGCGTAGGCGTTCAGAGATTCTCATGGTTCAAAGTCTCAGCGTTTCATGCTTAAAACGGTATCAAGCATTTCATCTATAGTAGTGATCACCTTTGATGATGCGGTAAAGTTAGCCTGCCATTTCATCATGTTGGTGGCTTCTTCGTCGAGGGATACGCCAGCAACTGATTCGCGCTGTTTGTTTAGGTCTTTGACAAGTAGGTCGGAGGCTTGGCGGGCATGCTCTGCCCTTTGTGTATTCATACCTAGATTGGCAGTAAAGTTAGCGTAGAACTCATTCAAACTGGTATTTTCATCAGAAAATATCTTAGCATCTTTAAGTTTGATCATGGAGTTGACGTTGATGTTGTCGCCAGGAGCTAGTGGGCTTGATGCTGCCGAAATTGCGTGATGTGAGGCTTGAATCGCATCGTCAACATCCAGGTCAGCAGCGGCATCAGCGACGTTAAGTGGGACTTTAAAGAAGTTTCGCCCAGTACTTTCCGCGTAGTCGCCAATACCGTAACCAAACCTATGGACGCGGTTTACTTCATTGGCAAAGGTGTGAGCCATCTGATTATTTTTTGATAAAAGACCCGTAATGTCCTTGTCGCGCACTTGGATAAAGGCCTCTAGAGCCCCACCTTCCATGCGATTTGTGACGTTGCGAGCATGGTGGTCATCCCAATCAGTGATGGTTACATCGTAAAGTCCATCATTTTCGAAATTGCGAATGACGCCAAACTTGGCTGAATTGCGTCCCTCGACTAGGGTGACTTGGTCAGGACCTCGGATGCAGAGCATGCCGTATTGATCCTCATAGTACTTAATCTCAACTTGACCACTGAGATCACGAACCAGGCGATCGCGTTGATCTCGCAAGTCATTCGCGAATGCGCCTTGTCCCGTCTCCGAAGTTTGAATTTTGACGTTCAGCTTTGCGATTTCCTTCAGCTGTTCTGTCATTTTTCCGGTCATGTCGAAGATGCGTTCGTTAAGAACCTTACGATTTTCTTTTAGATCGCTGTCGACGCGGCGAAATGCTGATACTGCATCGCGGCCAGTTTCGACCACTGTAGTGCGGACGGTCTCGTCAGTGGGAAAGCTGGCTAGAGTCTGCAGGCTGTTGAAGAAGCGAGTGACTTGATCCGACACACTGGAATTGAGTTCAGGGCTGAAGACTCTTTCAATGCTTTTGAGGGAGTCTGCGCGCGCAGCAGAGCGTCCAGAATCCTGATAGGTGTTATTTAACTGGTTTTCGACAAATTGGTCGTGCGAGCGTGAGACGCTGGCAAGTGAGGCACCGTTGCCGATGAGGACGCCATGGGTTTCAAGAGGATCGTTCTGCCTGATATTGACCTGTTGGCGTGAGAAGCCTTCAACTTGTGCATTGGCAATGTTATGGCCGGCCGTATCGACGCCTTGGCGGGTCGTTAGCAGGGCCTCTGAGCCAACGGTAAGTGTGTGAAAAAGTCCCGACATTCCTGGCGCCTTTTTGGCGTGAGCAGATCCTTAAATATATACCTGAGCCCAGATCTTTAACGGAGACAGGGCCCTAAAAGGAAGACACTAGGCCTTCGCTCTAAAGCCACTATTGCGACCAGCGGCTTTTTGAACGCCATGCGAATTGTAAGATACGGCCACCTGCTCGCTGACCTCCTGCCAGAAGCGATAACTCTCCTGATAGTTGCGCATCATATGTGTAACGAGGTACTTGTTGGCTTCAATTTGTGGCTTGATCTCTATGTATAGTGCGAGAAAATCTGTGACATGTTTTGCAAAGCCACTTGCGACGTGGGTTAGAACTTGACTGGCGAATGCCTCCGAGTCCTGAGCTTGAGCGAGGTCACTAATGACGTCTCGGTATTGAGTCAGAGTCGTTGGGCGTTCTCTGCCTGGCCATTGGATTTGCACCAACTTTGCCAAGCGCTCGCCAGCAAGAGTCATACTACCGAAGTGGGCCTCAATGCGGCCACCAATGGTTTCTTTGAGTTCGCAAGCAGTCGTGACTAGGCCAAATTCGCGGCTGGCGATTGCTTGGTGCTCGCGCTCAATGACGCCAGGCATCTGCTGATAAGCCTCCTGGAGCCCAGCCAAGCACTCTTTCAGACGCGACGCCACCTCAATGACTTGCTCCACAAATGTGGTCTGAGCCATAGCGCCTCCCATGACGAAAAGGGATTACCGTTCGTTATCTGCTAGATGGTCTTTGATGGCTTCGCGGAGCATGCCGTCAGCAATTTTGCCTGGATCAGGTTGGTAGCTACCTTCGTCAATTTGTTTCTTGAGAGCGGCCACCTTGTCTTCTCGAATGTCAGGTGTGTCTCGGGCGATATTCAACGCTTTTCGGTAACCATCGGCGCGGCTTTTTGCGGAGTCAGAAATACTGACTCCGTAGTCCTTGCCGCTTTTGGCGTTGGCGGCAGCAAGAGGATCACCCGTAACCTGAGGGGCCGGATTGACCTTGGTTGCGTCGCGGACTTTGCCGGCTTCCGCTTGAGCGGGTGCGGCACCAGCGGGGTTAAGTCCCTCGGGAGCTTTTGGGGTGTTACTGCCAATACGGCTAGTGCTCATGAGTTACCTCGGCGCGTCCTAGTAGATACTAGAAGGAATACTTAGCACGAAATGGATGGAAACTGGGTGAGAAAAAGATGAGATCAGATGTCACTACTGGTGGTAGCTGCTTATTCGGTTGCTGCTATTCATTGTCGCCTGTTTTGCCAGCCACCGCAATCCCTGGGGCTGTGGCAGTAGCCTTGTAAGCTTTAATACCCGCTGCTTTTTCTGCAATAGGTGTGGAACTTGGGCGGCTTTGAGCTTGGGACGTTAGCAAAAATGACTCAATGTTGTCAGCTAGTCCGGTATGTCGCTGAGCTGCCATCATTTTTGCGTATTCGTCATCTAGCATCGAGCTATAAATCTCTTCCGCATTACCGCCATCAATGAGGCCTGACTTTTGGACGGTATCCCTCATCGACTTCAACACAATATTGAGAAAGAGCGATTCAAAATCTTCTGCAGCTTGCTTAATAGTGGTGCGGTCGCGATCCGAGACCTTGGTCCTGAGATCGGCCAGGACCTTGTCCTGGGTCATGGCGGCGGAATTCTTTAAGTTTATGCTTAGGTCGTTAGCCATGTCAGATGAACCTTAGTTCTGCGTTAATCGCACCCGAGGCGTGTAAGGATTGTAAGATCCCAACCAAATCAGCAGGTTTCACCCCTAAACTGTTTAGCGTTTCCAGTAGGTCCCCCACCGTAGCGCCACCAACAGCAACGACACTTTTGGGTGGGCTCTTATCGGCCTTGCCGCCCTTTGCGCCGATCTTGATCGTTAAGTCGCCGTGAGCGATGGCAACGGGTGCCACGATGACACTAGCACCCATGACCACGGTGCCGGTTCGTTCGTTGACGACGACGACCGCCTTAGTGTCGTCCTCGACCCGCATCGCCTCCAATTCAGCAATGAATTCAACTAGTCGTCCTTGGAATTCGGGCGGCATCAATACCTCGACACTGCCGACATCCTTGGGGTTTGCGTAAAACCCTTTTAGTTTAGTGTTTATCACCTCAGCGATCCGAGAAGCTGTAGTGAAATCTGGCCTTAGCAGGCTAAGGATCAATTCGCCGTTGTTCGCTATGCTAGGCTGGAATTCCCGTTCGACGGAGGCTCCCTGTGGCACGCGTGCTACCGTCAGAACTTGTGGCCCACTCCCGCTAGCTTGACCTACCACGACTGATCCTTGCGCAACGGCAAAGACTTCGCTGTTGCCTGCGTGTAGTGTCGTCAAAATCAGGGTGCCACCAGCTAGACTTCGGGCATCCCCGATAGCGGAGACTTTCACATCAAACACGTCTCCGATGCGAGCGAACGGTGGTAATTCCCCAGTGACCAGCACTGCTGCCATGTTGCCAGCGACTACGTCGCCCTCACGGGTTTTCATGCCCATGCGCGTCAACATATTGGCAATCATTTTATTAGTAGTGAGAGATTTTTTGCTATCGCCCGTTGCCTTTAGGCCAACTATCAGTCCGAATCCATTGACAAAATTGCTTCGTACGCCACGCACTCGCACAAGATCTTTCAGGCGCGTTGTGGTGCCGAATGCTGCGCTGCTAGACATCGCGATCAGAAATAAAAAGAATCTAAGTTTACCCATTTTTGTTGCCTCCGGCATCGGCTTTAGCCTGCTCTTTCGAAGCTGCTGGGGCAGGACCTTTTTCTGCTGGTTTAGCGCCTGCGGCGGCTTGGGTAGGTGGATTTTGACCGTTGTCACCGGTCGCATTGGCGGCTTTAGCGGCTTCTTGATCTTTTAGAGTGTCTTCGATCAGACGCATCTTGGCGTCTGTCTCAGCCTTTTTCTTGCTTAGCTCCTCACGCTGCTTTGCGACTTGTCTGCGTTCGTCGCCAAACGATTTGATGCGATTCTCGAGTTTTTCTTGGGTTTCTTGTAGGCGCTGCTTTTGATCTGCCAGATCTTGGGCCTGCTTTGATTTTGCTTCGTCGAATCCGCTTAGTCGCAATGAATATTCGTCTTCCCATGCAGACGAACTACGCTCCGTCATTTCCCCCGATTTGCTTTCGGCAAAGCGGACATCGAGTAGGTCGTCGGTAGTCAAATCGTCACCAGAAGATAGTCGGTCATAGGGAATGCGGGCCCTGACATCGACTTCATTCATTTTATCCTGGTGTTGGGATGTTCGCTTAAGCATAGCCAGGACATCGCCGTTGTCGAAACGGTGTGCAATTTGCATTTTGAACGACTTGAGGAGTGATGGTTTATCTTTTTCAGCCGGTGTCAGGTCGGGAAGAGATTTTAACAGTTCATCTTCCATCTCGTCCGTTCCCGCTGTTTTGGCGTCTTTTTCTTTGTTTTTTGCTTTATTCTTGTCAGACGCTGATTTTTTGTCGTCTTGCCTGTTAGGCTGGATATTGATGGTTAGGAAGCGACCAATGTTTAGGGGGCCCTTGGGTGTGAACAAATAATTCCGCTCATCATCTGGATTGAATAGCGATCCAGAATCATTGGTGCGGTCGTTGTTTTTGATCTGAACAGTTTTTTGCTTAACATAAAGAGCTGGTGTGGAAGGACTCTCTATATTTTTCCCCTCGCCTACAAGGTGATCAGACTCTTTGGTGAAAAGATCTGGATTGCGACCTGAATACTTCGTTAGCTTTGGCGAGCAAGCAAAGAGAGCAAAAAATACTAGGAGCAAGTACGGCTGGGGCATCGGGTTCACCTAAAATACATGTTGCACGGTGTGGGCATCGATCACGCGAACTCGCATCTTCTTTTTAGTGGCCGGAAACTGAGCTTCGATCACTTGTCCCGTTATTCCATCGGCCATTACTTTTACTGAGCCGCTTACTGCCACGTCTCCTTCGTTCATCATCAGAGTCACCATCTGACCCCGATGTACGAGTCGCGGTAATTCGACGTCACTAGCAAGCAACGGTGTACCACTTGGTAATGGCCGACGCAGACGATGCTGTATCAAATCAGAGGTCGAGGCGACGAACTGATGGCCGCCGCGAGTAATGGGCCGCATCTCTGTCTTGATGTCTTCTGGGGTGATATTGACACCTTTTGCCAGGGCCTTAGCTGTCACCGGGATCAGCGCACTCACCGTGATATGAGTCGCAGCGGAATAGCTAGTGACTGCGCCGTCATCATCTTGTGGGCGACAGTTAAACTTGAGTCGAACATTGCCACTGAGGTTGCGAATGACCCAATCTGGATCCTCAAGGTGTTCCTTACTTAATTCGGGGAATTCGATAGCATATTCTCCTGGGCGTAACTTGAGCCCTGGCGGCAACATGACTCGATCGACGATGGCACTGAGGGCGTCGTCCTCCGCATATGCTTCGCTAAGTAACCCTTTAAGCACCGATTCGACGCGTTCTTCTGTTAAAGGTACAGATGAGGCTGTGACCTTAACAACTTTGGCCCCTGCTAACCTGATGTCAGCGTTAGGCCACTCCTTTTTTAGGATGGCACGTACCCTGTCCGGGTGCCATGCAACGGTACGGCCAGCCTCCGGGCTTGGTCCAACGTCAATCCCATAAACTTCGTCACACACCTGATGAATTCCGGTGCATGTCGCTAATTTACCGAGAAATAGTCGGTCGCCGTCAACATCAACGACAGAGTGAAACCTGAGTGTAGCCGCCATCGAAACTTGGGGAGCCATCTCGAGATCAGGCGCGATGAGCTGCGGTGCATCTTCCGCAGCGCCCTGAGCAGAGCAAAGAGACCAGCATAGAACGGCCCCAATTTGCACTGCAAATGATCTCAATTTATTGAAGAAGACTTGGCCCATCATTAGCGTATAGCCACCGTTGCTTGCAACATTTGGTCGCCGGTTTGAATGACTTTCGAGTTCATCTCGTAAGCGCGCTGCCCTGAAATCATATTGACCATTTCTTCGACGATGTTGACGTTGGCAGCCTCTAGTTGAGCATGATAGATCGCTCCGGTGCCGTTCTGATTGGCGATGCCGACCACTGGCTCACCGCTGGCTTCAGTCGCGGTATAAAGGTTGCGACCCTTGGATTGCAGGCCCATTGGGTTAATGAAGTTAGCAAGCTGAATTTGACCGATATCTTGTTTCTCGGCACCGACATTGACAGTGACTACACCGTCCATGCCTACGGTCATATTCGTTGCGCCTTGTGGACGTGTGATTTCGTCAACTAGCGGGAATCCGTCGGCGGTAACGAGGCGGCCAGAATTGTCCCATTTAAAGTTACCGTCTCTTGTATAGGCTGTAGTTCCGTCTTCTAATTGGACACGGAAGAAGCCTTGGCCCTCGACCATGAAGTCCGTTTCATTGCCGGTTAACTTGACGGCACCGGTGGTAAACATCTTGTCTACCGAAGACAAACGAGTACCCGAACCGATCTGGATGCCGCTAGGCACGACGGTCCCAGTCGTGGTGTTTTGGCCTGGAGCTTTTATCGTTTGATAAAGCAGGTCGTGAAAGTTGGCGCGCGACTTCTTGAACGCATTGGTATTTAAGTTGGCCAAGTTGTTGGACGTGACGTCGATGTTTTGCTGCATCGCTTCCATGCCCGTGGCCGCTGTGTAAAGAAGTCGCATCATGAGTTCTGATCTCCACCAAAATTAAACACTTAAACTAAGATATTAAGCTCTGAGATCGCCTAGCTGATTGCTGGATTTCTGCATAATCTGATCGTAATCGTTGATCGATTTTTGATAGGCTTCATAGGACCGGTGTGCCATGATCATGTCAGTTAAATTCTTGATTGCATTGACGTTTGAACCTTCGAGAAAGCCTTGCCTAACCTGCGGATGGGCGACTAGTGATAGGCCTTCGGGCTTGCCGGCATAGTGGAGCAGGTTGTCGCCGACGCGCTCAAGACTAGAGCCGTCTGCAGTTTTGAAAAATTGCAGCCTATCAATGAGGTGTTTGTCCTGCCAGACTTCTCCAGCATCGTTGATCTCAAAGGCTCCTGCGCGGACAACGATGTTCCCTTTTTCGCCCATGACCGGCATACCGTCTTTGTTCGACAACACACCATCGCGACTTACGGAAAGTGAACCGTTACGTGTGTAGCGCATCCCATCTGGAGTGTTTACGCCCAGTAGGCCTTCGCCTTCAATCATGATGTCCGTTGGGTTGCCCGTAGAGATGGCTGGTCCTTGGGTCTCATCGCGCATCACATCGGCAATGCCAACATACGCCATTTCGTTACCGCGTATGTTCATCAACTGTTCGACATCTACCTTGTAGTTTGCTGGTGGTAGAGCGCTATCGTAATTTTTCTCTGGTTCAGCCTCGAGGAGAGTAAAGGAGACGCGATCTCCTTTGAATCCTACGGTATTCATGTTCGCCATGTTGTTGGCGATGGTTTCTAACACGCGCTCTTGAGCGATGGCTCCAGATAGTGGCGAGTAGATGTTCTTTAGCATGAGTCTTTATTCCGCAGATTAGTGAGTGCTGAAGTCAGGGATGACCGTTGAGATGAGTGACGAGATTCGGGGTATGGCAACCTAGTTAAAGCAACTTTAGTGCCAAGATTGTAACGCGCCGTATGTCAGATGTTTAGCTGGGTAATAAGCTAGGAGAATGCGGGCGATAAATGGCTATCTTTGGGAATCATGCGGTTGTCGTATTGGCGGCGACGCGTAGCTCTAGAGCAGGAAAAGATTACCCGGTGTCAAATTAACTTGGCATCAAAGCGTCAATCACATGACGAGATACAGAAAATTGGCAGGTGAGCGTCAATCGTTCCACACATCATGTTGTCGGAGTGGTCTAAGTAGTCGGAAAATGACTGGCGCAGTGTTACCATGAAGACGCGGAGCATTGCGTTATTTGAGGTCTGCGCAGAGGTGCACTTGCTTAACGATAAAGAGAGCAATGTGATCAAAAAATCAACGCAGAGCTTCACTGCGGATCTTGATGCCATTGAGACTTTGGTCAAATCTCATAGAGTAAAAATAGAAGAGATAGAGCGAGTTCTCGACGGACGTGGATTTGCATCTTTAGCTCTGATTCTGAGTTTGCCTTTTGTCCAGCCTATCCCATTGCCTGGTCTTTCGATGATTTTTGGCCTGGCTTTGATGGCCCTCGGACTGCGCTTGGTATTTGGTCGGGCCGGAGGTCTTCCTGGGTGGGTGAGGAAGCGAGAGATTGATGGCGTAACTCTTCAGAAGATGATCCACGCTGCTCGCAAAATCTTTGCTTATGTTGAAAGGTTTTTTAGGCCTAGGCTGTCTGTGTTACTGCGACCGCCTTTAGAGTCTTTCGTGGGTCTAGGTATCATGCTTAGTGGATTTGCCATGACATTGCCGCTGCCTCCGGTGGTTTTGTTTTCCAACTCGCTACCAGCATGGGCGGTCATATGTCTTTGCTTGGGCTACCTTGAGCGGGACGGCCTCGTGGTTGTCTTAGGTCACGTAGTGGCGCTAGCAACATGGGTTTATTATGCTTTCTGGTGGGAAGCGGTAAAGTTAGCTTGGTCTGGTATGGGACCTTACCTACCGCCTTATATGAAGTGATTGAGGCAGCCTTATGGATCTCACGCGCGAAGCTGGATTAAAGCGACTTAGCGAATTTGTTGCCGGCCCGCTGGCTAATTATGCATCTTGTCGTAACCTTGATCTCGGAAATGATCGACATACCGAAGTCGTATCAAAGTTGTCTCCTTACATTCGAATGCGCTTAGTCCTCGAATCCGAGGTGATTGCAGCATCGCTTACGCGATTTCCGGCGCAGACTATATCCAAGTGGATTGATGAGGTCATTTGGAGAACTTATTGGAAGGGGTGGCTAGAGCAGTCACCACAAGTGTGGACGTCCTATGTCACAGCGATTGCTCAACTTGAGCAGGAGGGGTGGCGAGAGCGAGTGAATTATACCGAGGCTATTTCTGGTAAATCGGGTATCGCTTGCATTGATCATTGGGTTCGGGAACTTAAGGACACGGGTTACTTGCATAACCACGCTCGGATGTGGTTTGCCAGTATTTGGATCTTTACTCTGCAACTACCCTGGGAGTTGGGAGCAGATTTTTTTCTGCGCCATCTACTCGACGGTGATGCCGCAGCTAACACCTTGTCATGGCGATGGGTAGCAGGACTTCATACGCCAGGAAAGCGGTATGTTGCTTCAGCTTCTAATATTGAACGTTGGACTGAGGGGCGGGTGCGAGTCACGGAGACATTGGCTACGGAAGCCGAGGCATTCAAGCGAGCGCCGCAGGATGCAGACTATAAGCCTACCGCTGAAAGTATCTTAGAACTTAATTCAGCGTTTAACAGTGATCCGCGACGGACTCTTCTGATTCACCCAGAGGATCTTGCTATTGAATATTCGTCACTTGCCACTGAAGACTTCGATGCCATTGTGGTACTTGATTGCTCTAAAACAGTGCTAGCGACATTTTTTTCAGATGCAATTATGCATGCCCATCGGCAAGCATTAGAGGATTGCATTCATCGCACAGAGACGCACTTTGGTACGCAGGTTTTTAGATTGTCACCGGATGAAGTGAATCCATTCGCGCAGGACCAAGGATCACATTCCTGGGTCTGCATCAAGCCAGTGGTGGGCATATGGCAAGACGCTTGGCGGCCATACTTTGCGAAACAGTCAATCGAGTTTGTCCAGCGTGAATGGGACCAAATCCTGTATCCTTTTGCACGAAAGGGATTTTTTCAGTTTAAAAAGAGCGCTTGGGATACAGATCTGGTCCTGCAAAAGACTTAGTGTAGCAATTTATCTTTTATCGAATCGTATGCATCTTTAAGTCTGTTTAGCGCCTGTTTGGCATCGTCGTTGGCACTGAGCCCCAGCTTTTTGATGTTACGTTCTGTCATCTCTATGCGCTTGCGTAATTTTGAAGCTGCCTTCTTTGCATCTGCTACTCCCAGAGTCAGTTCCAGTCGTGCGTCATCTAGCGCCGCTTTAGGCTTTGTTTGTGCCTGACGTAGTCGAGCAGCAGCAGCTAGGATTTCTTCTTTCCTTTTGTTCCAGACCGTCTCTACTTCCATCAGTCCCAAATGAGCCTTTAGCTGCGTCCTGCCTGCTAGAGTCTCAGTTTTTTGCGCGAATTCTTTTAGCTTGCCATCAACTTGATCCAAAAATGACTCAATGTTCATTTTTTTGGATTTTTCTTCGGAGGTTTTTCTCGGTTCCATGGGCTAATCACTCCTGCTTGAATAGAAGCACGTGTCTGTTATTAAGCAAGGTTCATGCCATTGAGGACAGAGACTAGGAAGATCGGAAAGTGGCAATTGCCACAATTTTGACAATCGGATTGCGATCCGAAGCGTCTGTCAGTCAGTATATCGGATATTAAGATTAAAAATTGATTGCCTATTAGTTTTCAGATGCTAGATTGGCGCCGTTTTCTTGTGGTTTTTAGAAGAATGGAGAAATCATATGTTTCGGAATAGATTCTTGATGACTTTGTCAGCTGTAAGTATCTCGACTGCAGCATTAGCTGCAGATGCTAGCCAAATTATCAAAACAGACAGCGTCAAAATGGCGCTGTCTTCTTCCACTACGGATCTGAATGCGATTGCCTGTTTCCGCTTTGATGATGATCCAATTCGCTGCGCGGCACGCTTAGATTGTGTTTGGATCCCTATAACTCGCCGCTGCAGAGCGCGGTAATAAAGTGAGTCGGAGCACAAACACTCCGACTGCATATGTCTTGCAGCAGGCCCTACCGACAGGGGATTCAAGCAGCGTTTTCAGAATTGAGATTTATAAAGACGCTTGATCACTCTCATACTGTACTTATCCACGTTTTTGCCTTTGGCTGTCAGTATCTCATCAATCTTAGCGTGTAGCATGGGACATTGCGGGTAAGACGCCGTCAAGCGTTCTGGTGGCTGCATGTTGGCTACGATTGGAGTCGCAAGGGCGGCGCGGCGACCGAGATCTGCGACTTGACCAGGTAAAATAGCGCCAATGCGGACTAGTCTTTGCAGCGCGGGTGTCGGCAGCCAGGCGAGCAAGTCGGACATATTGCTTTGGCTGCGTCTTAGTACCCAATTGAGATGCGCATGCCATAATTTGACGCGCAATGTCATAGAGAGATTCCTGGTTTCGTTGTAGGAAAACCAGAGTCGTGGTGGTGCCTTTAATAAATATGGGAACCACCATAGTGGATCGCTCTGCGGTGCTCTGGTCAAGGCGCCAGTTTTTGCTGATACTGAATGCGTTAGGTAAAGCTCTAGATTATTTTCAAATCGGCCATCTCGAGCGCGGTCGGCAAGGTCGGTCGCACTTGGAGCCTGCCACATTGGGTTAGGCAGATCATCGAGTTCAGCATAACGGTCAAGTAATCCGACGATATGAAGATCCGCCTTAGAAATTGCATCAAGCCATGCACTAACACTTAGGCGAGTTTCTCTGGGGTGCAGAAATGTATCTGCAAAACGTGCATTGTTATTCAGTGTTTCTACACCTAGTTGATTTAAGCGAGCTGCTAGTGACGGGGATGCTGCGGCTGCTAGTGCCAACAATTCTTTGGCCACTCTAATGTCATCCGCGGACAGCCTATCAATCCCAAGCAGCGCGAACATGCGTTGTAGATGGTGAATCCAAGTGCGCGCCTCGCCGTTGTAGACCATCACTCGGATAGTGCCGCCGTGAATTAGGCGTGAACTGATGAGCTGTAAAGTCTCGCTCGGATTTGGCATGTGATGCAGCACACCGTAGACATCAATGTGGCTAAAAGTATGCGGTGTTTGGATGCGGAGATATTGATCCAGATCGGCGCGAGCGAATTTCGTTCGTCTAGGATCCCATAGGCACCGCCAGCGGGCGCGGCGCAGGCTGCTAGCTGACAAGTCAACGCTAATGACCTTATGCCTGGCCGGCTCCCATTTACGAATCACATAGGGGAGGATCTCGCCGCCTCCACCGATAAGTACGGTGGCCGATTTTTTTACGCCACTAGTAAGCAACGCAGTACCACTTGTGCCATAAAGATCTGAGACTAAAGTGCTGGCAAAGTTGGAATGCGTGAGGTAACCGTCCTGCCACCGTGGCGTTGCCAGTAGTGGGTAGCGCGGATAAGGATAGGCTTCGTACAATGTGCGAACTGCGGATGTAATCGCATCCGGCACTTTATTGGAGATTTGCTTTATGTCCGTCATGAGGCACTACCTCCCGCGCTAGGGTCGCGTCTACTAAGGCGTCGCGCCATTTGCTATTCTGGCACTTTTTCGGGGGCAGATCCTAGTTTTTTTAACTGCAGGCCTCTCGCCCTCATGAGATTTCAATAGATTATCTAAAAAAGTATTATTTGTAAGGAGATATGCAAAGCGATTGCTGCCCTCCAAAATACTATTTAGAAGGAAAATCCCATGAGTAATTTTGAGCCAATCGAAAGTGAGCCAGGGATCTTACTCAGCGTGGATGTCTCGGAGGTTTCAGCTCTTTCACCGGTGGTTCCTGGCGGTAAATTATTTTTGACGTTACTGAGTCCGACGTAATAACCGATATCCAGCCACTCGATCATGATGGTCCAACTCTTCCAATGCCACTGATTTCCAAAACCTAGATATGGCCGCCAGATGGTCACACTCTCCTTCCAACTGGTAAAGTCCGGCGATGTTTCTTCCTTGTGTTCAGCTTCGTACTGGCCGATGCCCCCACCAAAGGCACCATATAAAGATTTGCTGAAGAAGACGCGCAAAGCACCAGTGCCCTCGTATGCGACCTGTTTATCGAACAAGTTGGAAAAGTTGAACGGTCTGATGCCCAGGGCAAGTCGTAAGCCAACGTCGACGACCACATTGGGTGTCAGGTAATAACCTATGACTCCTGTGCCGCC
>CAIWTN010000111.1 GCA_903915625.1 uncultured Pseudomonadota bacterium
AGGAACTTTCTGGCTCCGATTATATTCGAGCATTGCTTTAGGCAACTCGGCACTCAGTGCCGCGGCTCGACGAGCAGGATCCGGATGGGTGCTCAGGAATTCCGGCGAAGTTCCGCCCAGCTTCGCCATACGCTGCCAAAGTGCAATCGCCTCGCTTGGGTCATAACCGGCACGAGCCATATAAACAATTCCCATCGAGTCTGCTTCGGCCTCTTGTGTTCGACTAAAAGGCAGGACGACCCCAAATTTCGCACCCAAGCCAAGGGCAGCCATTACTAAAGGGCGACGTTCTGAGTCGCCCATTAAAGCGTTCACAGAGAGCAGAGCTCCTTCAATTAATAGCTGCTGGCTGAGCCGTTCACCAGAGTGACGAGCGACTGCGTGCCCTATCTCGTGCCCCAACACGGCGGCCAACCCAGCATTCGTTTTGGCGACTGGCAATATACCCGTATAGACTCCGACTTTTCCGCCTGGGAGGCAGAATGCATTCACCTCTTTACTGGCGAATAGTGTGAACTCCCAGTCGAACTTTTTGTTTGTCGCACTGGCGATGCGCTTTGCCACGGCAAGCATGGCATCGTTATCCCTTGCACTTCGATCAATCGCCTCTTTATTTCTCAAATCAGTATAGGCGGCAAGACCGACCTGATTCATGTAAGAATCAGGCAAAGGCGCAAGGCGCCGCCTCTGCGTCTCTTCGACTGTGACGCAAGCAACCAGGGCCAAAGCGGCGCCCGTGGTAATACTGATGAGCCAAGTCTTCAATATTCAATCCACAAAGAGTGCCCGCTACAAAAACTCACTGCATCATCTGCAAGGGATTGTCTGGGGTCGTAACCAAGCTGTAGTAAGCTAGGTAACAAAACAGTGCCGCGAAGACAGCTCCGATCAACAAGATGCCGTACATCGCAGGCGACGCCCAAGGCTGGGGCTGGTCGCTGGTGTTATCTTTATGGTTGTGATGCTCACCCATGGTGAAGTCCTTTCCGAGACAAAACGTACCCGTATTTATACTACGGTAGGCTGACCAGGCACCATGAATTTTTGCGGAAAATCACACAGGTTGACCAAGTGTTGCATTGTTGCCGTCAGGGCGCTAAGACGAACTTGAGTGACCCAAAGGGTTGGCAGCGCTGAAAGCGCACGGTCTAAGCCACTGTCAAAACCAATGAGGTATCTATCCCGTCATGCAACTCTCCAAATCATTTTTCACGACCAGCCTGCCCATTCCAGTCGATTCCCCCCGTTTCAACAGGAAGAACCATGAAATTTTTCAACTTAATTAGTATTTTTGTATTATCCATCCTCCAGGCTTGTGGATCAGCCAAAACCAACAACAGCCAACTCAAAGAGGGTTGGAACGCATATAACGACCCCCTGCTACTAAGCGGACATTTCGATCGCAACTTTTCGACACTGCCGCTGACAGGCGAACTACCGACGGTGCCATGGACTGACAGCTATTGGCCAAATTATTTGGGTGGTGTAGCGCAACGTTGGCGGAACCCTCCTGAGCCGGCTGACCAATTTGGCTACAAGTCGCCCACCAAGCACCAGCTATCTCGGATGACGCTTGCGCAACGATCAGAACTCTCTCCGGCAGAGAAATTTGATGCTCTTATGGGCCGCTATGACTATCCCTCGGTGGCACGCGAGCGCGCAAGGGTGAGCCCAGACAATGCAACTTGGGAAGGAATGTGCCATGGTTGGGCTGCAGCCTCTCTAAATTTTAAAGAACCGCGACCAACTGCATTGACCAATGCCGATGGAATCAACATCCCATTTGGGTCCTCTGACATCAAAGCTATGCTCAGCTATTACCAAGGGGATATTTCGTACACTCCTTCACGCATGCTTGGCACTAGGTGCGACATAGACCTAGTACGCTATCCAAATGCAGCAAAGGATCACCCTGAGTGCAAGGGAATCAATGCCGGAGCCTTCCACGTCGCATTAACTAATCTGGTAGGTAAAGAGCACGTTGGTGTGATTGCGGACGTATCCCACGGGAACGAAATTTGGAATCAACCAATTTACGCATATTCATCTAAAATCACACAAAAACAAGAGCCCACGGAAGGTGCTGCCGCGGATGCTACATCAGAGTTAGTGGTCCACACTGACTTGAGCTACACCCTCGAGGTCGACCCAAATTGGAATACTCTAAATGGAACTGAGGACTGGGCCGGAGTAACCGTGGCTTATGATTACCGCGTAGAACTCAATGCTGCTGGTGACGTTGTCGGAGGCTCCTGGATTAACCCCAATATTCCAGATTTCTTCTGGCTGCAAGGATCGCCGCGCTTTGAAGGATATTACGGCGCGATTAAGGCTGTTTACGAGCGCTCACTCGTTGGTAGAGAGCTCCCTGATCCAAGCTTACCTTTGTGAAGTCATTGCCCGGCAGCCATCATGAAATTGTAGCCGGGCTGCTTCTCACATCTCTGCTTTACCCTGCGACTGGGTTGCCTGCCGCAGAGCGTAATTCAACTTTGGATCAAGCGGAGCATTCTTTAAGCCCGCCTGAAACTGGGTGATTGCCTGCTGCAGCTGATCTTTTTTCAAATAAAGATTCCCCAAGCGATAGTGGGCGTCAGAAAAATTGGTGTCAATTTTAATTGCCATTTGATAGTTGCGAATGGCTTCTGCTTCCTTGCCCTGCCATCTTGCAAGATCTCCGAGGAAAAAATATGGCTCGGCTAAATCTGGATCCGCCGCGAGCGCCTTATTGAAGCAAGAAATTGCATCTTTGTACTGCCGCTGGTGAAAGTGCGCGACGCCTAGGTTCTTCAAAGTTTCAGCATCTGAACTTTTGATTGCAAGCGCGCTATTAAAATAGTGAGCTGCCTTTGAATATTCCTTTCGGCCCGAATGTATTCGCCCAAGATGTTCAAAGACTTCAAAGGTTCCTTGTCCATGCGCTAGCACACGCTCATAATTTGATTTGGCCTCTGCAAACAGACCCTGATCGAAGTAAATATCTCCGAGTTGACGATTTGCTTCCTCATTATTTGGAAACTGTTCCAACGCGATACGCAGATGCTCCTGCGCCAGTGCTTGCTGATTGGTCTTGAACAAGGCTGCGCCAAGCAGAGCCTGCACCTCTGCCGTTACTTTTGATTTATCGCCAATTTGTAATACTTTGTTTAAATACGGTATGGCCCGGGCATATTGTTCTTTACGCACGTAAAGCATACCAAGTAACCGTAACGAATCTGAATCCGCAGGTTGCTCAGCGACTGCGGCTTCGAACTGCGCCAGAGCTTGGTCTGTGTCATCTATTGCCAAATACACCTCACCGAGATGCCGGTGAATACTGGCCAACTTAGGATTCAACTGCAAGGCCCTGTTATAATATGCCGCGGCCTCTTTCGGAGAGCCATGCTGCCGCTCAATCTCCGCTAAATTATAATAAACCGCAGAGTCCAAGACGTTAGCGGAAAGCACTGATTTATAGTGCTCACGCGCCTTTTCCCAGTCCCCCGCGCGATAAGAGTTATTACCCAACATTTCGTGGGCAATTGGACTACCCGGGTTGACTATTAGCGCATGGGGCCAAAGGACATCATCGTTTTTCCAGAAGCTTAGCTCACGAGAACTTAACCATGCACAGCCAACCACCGCTAAAGACATCGCAAGTGGTAACGCTGCTCTTCTTGCGCGCGAGACTAGGTAACTTAGAGCTACTACCGGAGCAAACAATGACAAATACGCATATCGACTTGCCACAGTTGAATTAGCCTGTGCGCTAAAATAAAAAATTCCTGAAACGGGCAACAAAAGCGTAACAAATAAAAGGACCGCTTCTCTGTACCAAGCAGGACCCTTCGACCTATGTCGAGCCGCCGCAATATAAATTACCACGGGTACTATCCACATTAGGTAGCCCCACCAATGACTCATCACAAGGAAAGGTGAATGCCCATAATCCGGCCCAATGCCCCTCGGGACAATGAACTTATTCAGATAAAAACTGATGCTGTCCCCGGCAATAAGCGGGCGACTCCAAAATGGCAAACTCTGGCTCAATCCGCTGGTATTTTGTCCAATAAACTCCCAAATCATAAGGGGAAGCACTAAAAGCCACCAAAGACCCAATCGCCACAGGCCAGGCTTAGCCGAATAAAGTGCTGTTTGCTTTGGAAGGAGCTTGACTAAGAGCGCCGCGACAATCGGGATCACCACAAAGATCGGCTGAGATAATATCGCTAAAATTAAGGCAGCAGTAGCGAGCCAATAGGGTCTTTGCAAATTGGCATGCTTGCGCCCAGCTCGCAGAGCTAAAACGTGATTCAAATACTGCTGTATGGCGATGATGGCGAAAAAACTACCAACAAGAAATCTAAAGGCTGATAGATAGGCCACAGCTTCCACTTGCAGGGGATGCACCCCGAAAAGTGCTGCGCCTAGGAAAGCTGCCCACTCACTTTGTAGTAACAGACTAAGTAGCAAGAAAACCATGATGACGTTGGCCGCATGCACGGTCAAACTTAAAACATGCAAAGCTTGCGTCAGCTGTTCCGCGCTTAGATCCACGGACCTAACGTAAATCCGCCAAATTGTGGGTGCAACTGGCGAAAATCGCTCACCTCGGATAGGTTGCCACAACTTCCGGATTTGCTTCATAGGCGACTGTTCGTCAAGCGATTGCGAACTTAAACCCGCCTCTTTAAGTGAGAGGGGGTCCCGCCAAACCGCGCCTGCACCCCTAACAGATTGAAATACGCCACCTACTAGCACCAGCAAGATTGCGGCAAATATAAGCTTGCGCAAGAGCACCACCCCCGTCGCTGTGTATCTGGACTATCTGTTGGGTTTACCACATTATTTAGGTGTCTGCCCAGACGCGGTTCGAAGCTAATCCCGAACCAAGCGTGCATTATGGTACATAATACATCACTTTTCTAATAATCAGCCCGGAGTTTGACCGTGAAGCGACTACCGATTCCTACGGTACTTTCGACGTGGACCTCGCCTCCCATGGCTGAAACGAGGTGCTTAACTATCGAAAGACCGAGTCCCGTGCCGCCGAGCTCCCGTGAACGAGCCTTGTCAACCCTATAAAATCGCTCAAAAATTCTGTGAAGGTGCTCAGCCGGGATGCCAATGCCCGTGTCCGCCACCTCAAGCTTGGTCCACATGCCTCGGCTAGCCACCGCAACGGTAATGAGGCCGCCATCTGCGGTATACTTAGCGGCGTTGGTTAATAGATTGTCCAGCACCTGAGTCATGGCCTCACGATCACCAAGCACCCTGGCAGCCATTGGGGGCACGTCCAATTTAACCCGTAAGTTCTTTTGATGCAGCACATCCTCATTACGGGCAATCACAGATGTCACCACGTCGGTCCAGGCGATGGCCGTTAATTTCAGCGTATCCTCAGTCGCCTCAATCTTAGCCAAACTCAAAAGATCTTGAACCAGATTGGTCAGACGCTCGGAATTTCGCTCGATCTTCTCGAGAAAACGGAGACGATTATCTGGGTCGTTGATAGCGCCACCTAAGAGAGTTTCGACGTAACCCTTGATCGATGTTAGAGGCGTCTTTATCTCGTGCGAGACATTAGCGACAAAATCACGACGAACGGTTTCGAGCCGCTGCAACTCAGAAATTTTACCAGTTAATTCGGATCCTAATCGGTTTAGAGTATCACCCAATCTACCCACTTCGTCATCCGTGATAGTGCGCACTCTCTGAGTGTACTTACCATCTCGCATTGCCTCTGCGACTTGAACCATCTCCCAAATCGGAATGGAAACCCGCTGCGCCAACGCCCATCCCAGGGCCAGAGCAATGAGCACGCCCAAAAAGGTAATCGTCGCGAGAGCCGCAGCCAAACCAATGATATTACTGTGTAACTTTTCCACCGAGAGTGAGACTCGCACTACTCCAAGTCGCTGCCCCTTTGGGTCACTGACGGTACGAGCCAGATAAATTAGAGGCCTTTGCGAGGTCACGCTGAAGCGCTCGGAAAGACCGAACGTTTGCGATAATGCCTCCTGCACCTCTGGACGAGACCAATGATTTTCCATGCCGGCGATTGGAAAATCCGAATCCGCTATAACCTGCCCACCCTCCTTGATCAGAGTGATTCGAGTCTGAGTAGATTTACCAAGCTCAGCCAAAAGCCCTTGGGCCTCGCTACTACCATTTTGCAAAGTAGTACGAGCCATTGGGACTAGAAACTCTGCCTTTGACCGGAGATTTTCAAGAGTGAATCCATTGATAGTGGCATCCACCTTGATGAATACTATCCAACTAATCAGCACAGCCGTGATCAGAAATAGCAGCGCAAAAGCCGAATAGTTCTTCCAAAAAAACCGCGAACGGAACGCGTTCAATCGCGGCATTTATAACCAACCCCCCGCACGGTGACGATAAACTCAGCATCGTCACCCATCTTCTTGCGAATGGCTCTCACATGAACGTCAACATTACGATCTATCACGTAAGTCTCACCACCGGTGATCTTTTCCAGAAGTTGCTCTCTGGTAAACACCCGACCTGGACGCGAGATTAAAGTCGCGAGTAGCCTATATTCAGCCAAAGTTAATACTAACGGCTGTTCCTTGATAAAAACCTCATGCCGTTCTGAATCAATGGTGATCGGTCCTACCGTAAGGCGACTATCACCAGCAGATGATGTAACGGACACGGCCCTTGGGCGGCGCAATACCGCACGAATTCGCGCAACTAACTCTCTTGGACTGAATGGTTTGGGGACATAATCGTCCGCACCCATTTCAAGACCAACAACAACATCACTCTCTTCCCCTTTGGCCGTCAACATGACGATTGGAATCTCATTCGTGTCGGCATGGGCACGCAGCTTACGACACAGACTTAGACCGTCTAAACTAGGCAGCATTAAATCTAAAAGGATTAACTCAGGGCGAATTTGAAGAGCTAGATTGTAACCCTCTTCACCATCAGCACTGGTGAAAACTTTGAATCCCTCGCGCTCAAGATTATATTGCACCAATTCAGAGATATCAGAGTCGTCTTCAATGAGGAGGATTTTCTCGCTGTTCATCGCCTTACGGATCTCCGGTTTGTATTGTTGCCCTGTTGACATCGTCAAACTCATGACTCTCTCCTCTTCCAAGTGACTCACGTCTGACCTTAGATCAAAGAGCCTCAACCAAACCTTCCGGAGACATAGTCTCTAGTCAGTTCCTGCTGAGGCGTCTCAAACACCCCATCGGTCGGACCGAACTCTACCAATTCACCTTGATACATGAACGCCGTATAGTCAGAAACACGACGCGCTTGCTGCATATTGTGCGTAACAATCACAATCGTGAACCGCTCTTTAAGTTCAAGCAGAAGGTTCTCAATCTTTAGAGTCGACGATGGATCGAGCGCCGAGCATGGTTCATCCATGAGAATCACATCCGGGTCCATAGCAATGGCCCGCGCGATACACAAACGTTGCTGCTGCCCCCCCGACAGTGCCAGTCCACTTTCATCCAACTTACCAGAGACTTCGTCCCAAAGAGCGGCGCGCCGCAGAGATGTTTCGACTAGAGCAGCATAATCGCCCTGATACCCATTGATCTTCGGACCCCAGGTGATGTTCTTTCGGATCGATGTTGGGAATGGGTTGGGCTTCTGAAACACCATCCCAATTTGGCGTCGCAACAAAACGGGGTCGGCAGCTTTATCGTAAATATTTGAATCTCGAAAAAGAATCTCGCCGGTAACCTTCGCACCACGGACAAAATCGTTCATCCGGTTAAAACTTCTCAACAATGTACTCTTGCCACAGCCGGACGGGCCGATGAGCGCCACAATAGTATGCTCAGGAATCTTAAGATTAACATCTAAAACAGCGCGACTGGTTCCATAAGAAACATTCACGTCACGCGCCTCTAAAGCATAGGGCGGACTTGGGTCGAAAGATCTTTGACCATTGCCTGACATATTAGTGTTGCCTGTCACCATTGCATTTTCCTTTGAAAACGCATGCGCGCAAAAATCGCACAGGCGTTGACTGTTAACAACACGCCCAAAAGCACAATAATGCCCGCAGCGGCTGCCACTCGAAACTCGTCTTGGGGACGAGCTGACCAGTTAAAAATTTGAATCGGCAACACAGTAAAATCATCCATTGGCGATTCAGGCACGAAAGCCATGTAACTGAGCGCACCAATCATCAGCAAAGGCGCCGTTTCACCAACTGCACGTGACAACGAAAGGATGACTCCCGTTAATATCCCTGGCATCGCCGTAGGCAATACGTGTGCTCGCACGGCTTGCCACCTAGTGGCACCAAGTCCAAGAGCTGCTAAGCGCACACCCATCGGCACTGTCTTTAAAGCCTCTCTAGCGGTCACAATGATCACCGGTAAAATTAGGAGACTCATCGTGCATGCACCTGCAAGTAAACTATGACCAAAGGCGCAAATACGTACAAACACCATGAGACCTAGCATCCCGTAAACTATCGACGGGACTCCAGCCAGGTTGGCAATATTAACGTCAATCATCCGACGAAGTCTTGTGTCAGCGGCAAACTCCTCGAGATAGACCGCAGCACCAACACCCAAAGGTATTGCAATCAAGGCTACTAAGCCTGTGAGATATAAGGAGCCAACTAATGCCGCTTTGATACCTGCCCTACTCGCAATCCGAGAAGGGAAACTGGAAACAAATTCCCAACTAACTCGATCCCACCCTTGTCCAAGGATGGACTCTAAAAGAAAAATCAAAGAGATCAGGCCAATCAGGGTCGAGAGCAAAGTAAGTAGAAAAAAGATTCGCCCAGCCAGCCAACGGCGCTTAGGTCGCGGCCGCCAGATAGCCCGGCTAATTGCTTTATGTTCTATGTGGCTGTCGCCCAAGTTAGCAGTTCCCGTCTTAAGCGTTACTGATTTACTCATTGATTTAGGCATGTCGTCCATGGAGGCCATCACTCAGTAACTGTTCGGAAACGTTTCACGAGATAGTACGCCAACA
Source organism: uncultured Pseudomonadota bacterium (assembly GCA_903915625.1). GTDB lineage: Bacteria > Bdellovibrionota_B > Oligoflexia > Oligoflexales > CAIYRB01 > CAIYRB01. The sequence continues at coordinate 8,959 of CAIWTN010000111.1, forward strand.
TGTTGAAGAACAACGTGACCACTAGCAACAACATGCCGACAGCAAAAATTGACTTGTATTCCAAACTGCCCTGCGGCGTATCGCCCGTGCTCACCTGCGCAATATAGGCAGTCAAAGTTTGCACACTTTCAAATGGATTAAGAGTCAACTTAGGGGTGGATCCTGCGGCCAAAGTAACGGCCATCGTCTCACCAAAGGCTCTGGAAATAGCCAAAATGAACGATGCGACAATACCGGACAAAGCACTCGGCACAGTCACCTGCAGCGCTACTTCACACTTGGTGGCACCGAGAGCATAACCTGCTTCTTTGATCGAGCGCGGCACCGCTCGGATCGCGTCATCACAAAGAGACGCCACCATTGGCAGCACCATTACTCCGACAACCATGGCAGCGCTGGCAGCATTGAACACTTCAACTGAAGGACTCATTCTTTGCAGCAGCGGAGTAACCACAGTTAAAGCGAAGTACCCGTAAACCACAGTTGGAATACCCGCCAATATTTCTAGCACAGGCTTGATGATGCTACGCAGCCAGTTGGGGGCGAAGTCATTGAGAAAAAGGCCAACACCGAGACCACTTGGCAATCCGATTATTGCCGCGCCGCAGGTAATCAAAAAAGTGCCGCACACTAAGGGCAGCACGCCAAAGCTCTTGGGCTCAAACATGGGGGCCCAAATTGTACCCGTGATAAAATCCAATAGTGGTACCTCTTCAAAAAAGAGGACCGCTTCGCTTAGTAGGACCAGGACGATTCCAAGAGTTATCAAAATGCAAAATAACGCACAGGCGAAGAGCAGCTTCTTCACGAAGGCCTCTTCCACATGCGCTATTTTTACTCGACTCTGGCTCAGACTGGCTCCTTTAGTGCAAACTGAATCGGGCTTGGTTCAATGCGCCGATTCTTGCCAAGCACCGACTTTGCGCTTGCCATAATTTGTTACAGATTGCTCTAATTTCGCCTTAGGGAGCGCACTGTAGCCGACACTTTTTGCAATGCCGCCAACACTTTGCAGATAAAACTTAACGAAGCTGTCTACTTCCGGACGTTCAGCAGATTTTTTATTGACGCTGATGAAAAGTAATCTGGAAAGCGGATATGCTCCGCTCTCAATAGTTTTACTATCAGGACTTATTGGCGCAGACTTGCCGTCTTTACTGATTCCAAGTGCACGCAATTTCGATTTACTTTGTTCGTAATAGCCGTAACCAAAGTATCCCAGACTGTTGACATCACCGGATACACCGTTGACTAAAGTATTAGTATCAGAGGCAGCGCTGTAATCACTTCTGGAGGACTTAGCCTTACCAACAATGATTTCGGTGAAGTAGTCAAAGGTGCCATGCTCAGAGCTAGGGCCGAATAACTTTATGGGTTGGTCTGGCCAGCTAGAATCTAGGTCCTTCCAAGTCTTAATCTTGGATCCTGGCTCCCAGATTTTCTTCAGCTGCTCGAATGATAATGATTTCACGAAGGTATTCTTCGGATTCACAACCACTGTCAATCCGTCAACTGCAACAGGAAGTTCAATGAGGTCAACGCCACTGGACTTGCACTTCTGAACTTCATCAGGCTTTACCGGACGCGACCCACCAGCAACATCGAGCTCATTGGAGCAAAACTTCTTATAGCCCGCCCCGGTCCCGGCTGCTCCGATGGTGACTTTCACATCCTTCTCAACATTACGATAATCTTCGGCCACAGCTTCAGAGATGGAATAAACAGTCGAAGAGCCGTCTATCTTAACCGCACCTTTGAGTCCCGCGCCGTAAGCTGAAAGACTCATCATGGACAGAGCGAATAAGCTTAGATTGGTCCAGCTGACACTTTTCATCTTGAGAACTCCTGAGTGTTAGTTGATGCCGGGAAGCCTTTTGGCGCTCCATCAATATTCCAAGCTCGTACCGAGCTGTCGTACAGGCTAAGTCATCAGTATTTATAAAAAAAATTTAAATATTACGTTAATTCTCAACCTGCGCGGATTCAGAGGCTTTGAGTGCGACATGACTAAGGATCCTAAGCACCGTATACTTAATACATCTAGACCTATGAAATCAAAGACAAAATAAAGTCCTGGGAGGATTACTAAAATGGCCGGTTTAGCCAATCTTGGCCGGATGTTGCCGGTCGTCTTAGCTGCCCTATGTACCGCTTGCGGCGTCGGCAGCCATCGCCGCGGATCAGCAGGTCCCTCCGGGGGGAGCGTTGAAGCGGCATTCTACAAAGCCGCGGCAGACACTGGGATGTCCGCCAGAATGATGATGGCCGTCGGTTACCTGGAGTCCAGGCTAACACCGACCAATGCCACCGCTGATTATGCAACGCTGGCAGAGTCCCCAGATACCCGCGCAGCTCTCGGCACTATTATGACGCAGACTGCATTCGGCCTCCCACTTAACACCTTGGGGCTGGACCAAGCGCAAGAAGACTCGGCTACTCTTGAGTTTCAAGTCGCTGCTTATGCACAATGGCTGCAAAAACAATTTAAGGAGGCAGGCGTCAGTCTGAGCTCGACACCAAATTCGCCTGAAGAAAAGTTCTATTGGATATCAAACTTAGCCAAAGTCCATCGCCGTGGCATGGATCAGCGCCGAAACGTACAGATTTTATTTGCCCGCGAGTTAGTTCAGATTCTCAATCGCGGATTCATTTGGCAGGACAGCCGCAACGGGGCGAAGCTGGAGTTTGGCAAAGAGAGCGAACCTCTAACGATTGAGAAATTTCCAATAAATGGTCAGCAGTGGCTAAGACTGATAACCCCGACTAATACCGCAGACCTCGGTGTAACGCTTTTACCACTTGCCACTGTCTCAGCGGGTAGCTCAATAAACAAACCCAAACGCGTTACGGTCATCCACTGCCCACTGTCACTTTCGGCCTGCCTGGAAATGCAGACGCGGAGTAAAGATAGCGAAGCCAAGTTAGCGGCACATTATGTGATCCCCGCTATCTATCCGAATGATGCGCTACCTGACCCAGTGCTAAATGGAATTTTTCAGGTTGCCGATCTGAGTCAATCACTAACCATCACTAACGCAAGTGGTCAAAACCAATTAATAACTGACGCCGTTGTGATCATGTTAGTCGGCAACTCAGGAAGAATGATCAGCGGATCGCGCCAGCCGGCAATACCGACCTGGTTCACTGACGGCCAACTTCGCGGCATGGCCCAAATCGTCAACAACGTCTGCACTTCTCTCGCTCAAAATGATGGCTCTGTAAAACGCGATGAATGCATTTCAAACAGCGCCGCGAATGGTGTTCAGTTTCGCCACCAAAACAGCAATCAGCAGTATTCATGGGGTGACATTGCCGATTACGATGAAACCATTTTTCACGCATATCTAACTAATCCAGGTGGACTTAGCACCGACGTTCAATTTGATCTCGCATCCTCCGGACGAGTGTTCTCCGCCGGCGACTCGATGGCATTGACTGTATTGTTCGATTCGTCGGCGCGCACCCTAGAACTTGAGCGCCTGAACCGCTGCCCAAATGGCGGCGTCGTTTGGGAGCCGGTGCGCATTTCGCAGGTGCGAAACCAAACCAGAGCCTCGCTCAACGAGGCTCTCCACGATAGCGGCCCGAACCGCAACGGAGAGCAGTATTTCCGCCTGCGGTTGTATGGAGGTGATGGGCACCTAGTTGGATGGACAGTCGGCAATGTGCTCTTACGTAACTATGAAACCGAGCCTGCGTTCGCCTCCGATAAGTACTGCAAGGCTACTTATTAATGTTGGCTTAGGGCCACATGAGATATCGGTTACTAATCTGCACACTCGGCTGATCCATGGGATCACGGCCCTCGCGGGGAGCTACCTCGTTAAGTAAATTAACGTCGTAATAATCCACAAAAGTGGTATCCCCGCGGCCATTTTTCAGCTGTAACGTATTGGCATATTTGGGATTGATATTTTCGACGACAGCAGACTCGCCGGTCTGAAAGTCGTCACTTTTCGTAGCCGTTAGCTCCACGACATCTTTTGGTAAAATGTCATGCAATTTGGGTGGGGGCGTTCGCCTAAGGGTTTGCTGCTTACCCTGTAGATCCTGGTAAGTGACAGTATACGGTGTCCTGCTGAAGCTTATAGGACTTGAGTCATCAGCCATCGGGGTCACCCTCATTAAGGGCCGGGATCGATTTCGAAGCCAGGCGCTTAATCAGGTATCGGCGACATATCGAACAACTTGAGAAAAAAGCTGAATTGTCTTTGTTTTTAAAATGTTGGGACAGAGAAAGTGCGTCCCAAATCAACAAATCCGCGGAGGTACGGGCTACTTAAACCTGGTTAGATAATCTCACGACCTGCAATATATCCCGTGCTACGTGTATTGCATCCGCAGGTCCTGTTTCCGGCCGACTCAAAAAGAGTCCCACAGGAGATACAAGTCCTCACTTTGATTCGGATTGGTGATAGATTAGCGAGTCGACGAGCGTGATTCTTGAGCTCAATATCCTTCACAACCGACGGAGGTAGCCGCTTAACTTTGTTCGACTGGTAGTCCTTGGGAAGGTCAAGGTTCATGGGTCAGCCCTTCAATTTAATGCTTATCATACTCTATCAACGTCACGTATAATCGCAGGGACGTTAAATTTGCATAAATTTCTTCAAATGTCAATAATAAAGTTATTAATAGCATTATGCAGTTATGCATCCGCTTACGGTGCAACAAGCCAACCAGAGTTGGCTGCCGCGACAACTCAGGGGATTGCTGAGCCAATATCCCCGGCAACGCTCAAACGCTTTCCTCACTTGGCTCCCTATGTGGGCCATGTGCTTCTGGGTACTCCGGAGGTCCAAGCTGTTCTCGCAGGCATAACAGCAGTGCCGGGCAAGTCAGATTGGCAGCCTGCAGGCTTAGCCTTTTTCACGGCAAGCGGACCACCACAAGAGCCCGTGTGGCACCAGCAACAAGCCGTGACGGGCATCGATCTCAAAAGTAGCGGTCCAAAAAACGCCCCTCCTCCCCACCAGCTTGCTGTCGATTTAGGTGTCGATCAGGAAAGCGGCGCCCCATTCGCTCGCTTCATCTACGGCAACAGTAGCTCGGCTGCCTCGAAGCTCACGGTGACCTGGAGCCTGGACAATAAATCAGCACGCCTCTCTCTCGCCTTTGAAGCCATTGGCGGAAATGGCGCCCCCTTGGCCAACTGGCTCTTACGCCTGAATGGTCACGCCGAAAATATCCTCGGGCCCGTGACGACACCAGAAAAGGGGACAAGGAACAACGGCGGCTCCCAATATATGCTCCGGTATCAGGATACGGAGGTTGTAGGTATTTTAGGTTATCAGCGCTTTGCTTTCGACAACAATACACTGTCATGGCAACCCCCTTCGCAAGGGAGTAATCGCCCAGCCCCAGTCTACGGTATCGAGCTCGCGCTGAGTTCTGCAACAGCCGGTAGTATTTTGAGCCAAGCAGAAGCCCTCAAAATTTGCCTCAATTCGAATCATCGCATTTTCAAAAATCACCATGATCCAGCGATGAGCCGCTGGCGGACAACCTGCGAATCACCACCTAATTCGGGGTTACTCCGGTTGAAGCTGAATCCCAAAGACGCAGCAGTAAAAATTCCTCAACCCATTTTTATTTTTGATCGCGATGGTCACCTGCTTCAAGTCACCGTACTGACTGACGAGCAACATCAAACCATCGAACTCCCGCCCGGGACTGGTTATCAACTAGCCGACACTGCGGGAGGCCGAACTTTTAATGAACTTAGCCCCTTTTCTATCACGGCAGGTCAGGCACATGAAGTGACTCTGCCACCTAGAGAACTAGGGTCGCTGCAGATTGTAACCACACCTGATAGTCCAAATGCAGCGTTACTGTCGATTGAGCCAACAATAGCAGGCTATCCAAATGCCGCTCCACTCGTAGCAGATGGTTCGTTCGCATTGCTTCCTTTGCGCCTGAGTCATCGTACATGGCTGACATCTAACGACCACATCTCCATAAAGTTATTAGCTGGCAGCTACTTGGTTACATTAGCCAACGGACGTATCGGCAGTTTTTGCAGCAAGAAGGTCGTCATTTCTCCCGGCCAACTGAGCAGTTTGAGCTGCAGCAAAATTGAATCAAACCTAGATAACCAGCGAACGCAGGACTTTATTTACGGTAACCTGAGCCCGTCTCCTCATATTCTTCAAGACGAAAGCAAACAAAACACTTCAGCCGACAACATCCCCAAGTTATCAACTGAGTTATCAGAGGCTTTAGGCCTTGATTTCATGTCATCGTCTCCAAATGTAAAAGCTGAAAACCAAAAGCACTTAGTACCGATCATCGAAATTCCAAGTGAATCATCTGACCTCGTGCTTCGCTATTGGCCGGCAAACAAAGATCTCACGGAGCGTTGGACGCAAGCTCTGAAGACCGGAGACTCAGAGGTATTCGGTCATTTCAAACGCTTCCTAAAAGACGAGGGTGCGACCGGCTGGCTAGAGGTCGGATGCCCGGCACCCACAATGAGCATCACGGATCTCGAACAGCTAATCCTCACCCTACAACCGAATGCGCTACAACTTTTCGGATGCAGTAGCCATCACCGTCAAGATGAGTTGATGGACCTTTGGGAACGAATTGCGCACAGCAATGAAGTGCCCGTTTTGCTTACAGCGGCTCCTATCGACTTCACCAGTGATCAAGAGTCTTTCATCCCTCGACTGGTTATAGACAAACAGTCAGCAACACAGCCCCTGCAGCTTGATGCATGGTCCCTCCTGCAAAGACGAAATTTCGGCTTAAGTGCCGGAGCCGTTACTTTCATCCGAGAACTTCGCGCGACTGCGCAAGCTCCTTCTAACCACAAGTTAAAAAACACGAACGTAGATAAGTATGACTTGATCATTGACCTAAACCTACTCTCGGGCGCTAATCCCAAAGAAATCCTGGTCTTTACCGAGTCAGGACGCGCCAAGAAAATGTACCCCCCGACCAATTTCGATCGCAAAGGACTGATCACACTCCATGATTTGACCCTCGGCAAGGCGCAATGGCTCCGCGTCGAAATCCGTGGTACACCGAAGGAACCAGTGCTTAACGCTAGCGATCCCGACGACTCGTCTCAGAGTTATCCAATACTCGCTACTACGAACTTTCTAAAGATTAGCGACCTCGTGTCAAAAGACACTAAAGCTAAGGAGCCCCCTTGAACGCGCTACCTCAAGAAATTATCCGTCGAAAGCGAGACGGTTTAGCTCTCAGCGAGCCCGAGCTGGCTGAGTTTTTTCACGGATTTCTGTCTGGGAAGGTGGCCGATTACCAGGTGGGCGCCATGCTCATGGCAATCACGCTTAAGGGCATGTCAAGTGACGAAATTAGCATCTTGACTCGCATTATGCGCGACTCTGGAACCAAACTAGAGTGGAAATTCCCCCGCCACTTAATCGTCGATAAGCACAGTACAGGGGGTATTGGCGACAAGACTTCACTTATTATTCTTCCTTTGGTTCTCTGCGAAGGCATCAAGGTACCAATGATGGCCGGTCGCGGCCTAGGTCACACCGGTGGCACCTTAGATAAACTAGAGGCCGTTGGTTGGAAAGTTTACTTGAGCGCCGCGCAGATTGAATCCCAGATGGCTACCTTAGGCGGAGTCATTATGGGACAAACCGAGCAAATGGTGCCTTTAGATCGCCGCCTCTATGCCATGCGTGATGTAACGGCAACGGTAGAGTCCGTACCTCTTATTGTCGGCTCAATTTTGTCAAAAAAACTTGCTGAAGGTATTGGCGGTCTTGTCTTAGATATCAAACACGGTTCAGGCGCTTTCATGAAACATCGTCAGGATGCTCTGGAATTAGCGCGCCAGCTCAGCCGCGTGGGCAGAGATTGCGGGCTAGCTGTCAAGTGTGTCTTATCTGACATGAACTCTCCTCTGGGCACTCATGCAGGAAATGCTCTAGAAATCGCTGAATGCTGCGAGGTACTGCAAGGGAAAGGTCCCGACGATACTCGGGCACTATCCGTACATCTGGCTACAGAAATGGTTAAACTTGCATATCCAGAGATGGATCGTGAAAGCATTCAAAGTAGACTTTTCGAACGCCTTAAAGATGGATCAGCGTGGCAGAAATTCCTACAAATCGCGGAAGCTCAGGGTGGTGATTTAGAATTGCTGACAAATCATAAGCGACTGTATCAGGCTCCGGTCCAGCGACCGGTCTTCCTTAGTGGCGGGCCAGTTGTTGCTGATATTGACACGAGGCAAATAGGCTTGGCTATTTTGGCCCTCGGCGGAGGACGCAAACTGTCGACAGATAAGATTAACCCATGGGTTGGACTTAGCGGACTTAAGCGCATCGGCTCAAGCATCAATAACGGTGAACCGATAGCCATCGTACACGCAGCAGATGACGCAGCTGCTGATCTTGCGCAGACCCTTATCTCACAGGCCTACAAGTTGGGCGAATCAGCCAGGCCATCGGCATTATTTGAGGAGATTTCGTGAGTGTTACCAATGATATGTTAGAGAAGCTCAATGAAACTGGAACGGCCATTTGCCGCACTCTCGGTGTAAGTACGCTACCGAAGACGCTTGTCGTTCTTGGTTCGGGGTTCAAAGGATTCGAGCAAACTCTCGCAAATGCAAAAAGTATCAACCTATCGTCTTTGCCCCATGTCGCAGCACCAAGTGTCGAAGGCCATGGAAGTTCACTAGTCGTGGGTGAAAGCAAAGGTCAGCAAGTAGCGGTGATGACCGGTCGCTTGCACATGTACGAGGGCTTGAGTGCTCATGACATCGTATACCCATTGCGCGCAATGGCGCGCATCGGTATCAAGCGGGTCCTATTAACTAATGCTTCGGGCTCCTTGCGATCTCATCTCCCTCCGGGAAAAATTGTAGCGGTGCGAGATCAAATCAATCTGACCGGAACAAGCTGCCTAATGGGGGCAGCAGGACGCTTATTAGGACCGCAGTTCGTTGACATGGGAGCCGCATTCGACACCACATGGACTGAGCAAATCCGTTCTTTTAGCCCTGACATTGCAGATGGGGTTTATGTCGGAGTATTAGGACCAGCTTACGAGACTCCGGCCGAAGCGCGCATGTTGGCTCAGCTTGGAGCCGACGTTGTGGGCATGAGCACAGTACAGGAAGTCATAGCGGCACGGCAGCTAGGCCTGGAAGTGGCTTGTCTTTCTTTTGTCACAAATATGTCAGGCGGGCTGGGAATCTCACTTAAACACGAAGATGTATTGCAGCTCGTTGCTGATCATCAGCAAAAATTACAAGCTTTGCTTAATCACGCGATTGGAAATTGAGAATGAAAAAAACAGTAAATTACAAACCACTTTTCGACTCAGACACAATTAAAACACGCATTGCAGAACTCGGCGCAACTATAACGAAGGACTATAAAGGTGAGCCCTTGGTCTGCATCGGTGTACTGAAAGGTGCCTTCATTTTTATGGCGGACCTAGTCCGCGCCATCGATCTCCCATTATCCATGGAGTTCATTGGCGTTTCTAGTTACGCTGGCACAGAGTCGACAGGTCATGTCCGACTCACGCACGACCTTGCTCGCGACATCACCGACAAGCACGTACTGCTTATCGAAGATGTCATCGATAGTGGAGTCACAATTGACTACCTCTTGGGTCTTTTAAAGCTACGAGGCCCTAAAAGCCTTAAGGTGGCTACGTTTCTCTCAAAACCAGAAGCTCACAAGATGCATCATCACATCGATTATGTCGGATTTGAAATTAGTCGAGAATTTGTGATCGGCTACGGTCTAGACTTGGATCAATACTATCGCAACCTGCCTTATTTGGCTCAGGTCACCTAAAGAGGCATTCCGGCGAGAAATAATTTTTAGATCTTATTGCGGCCCGATGATGAGATCGGGGTGGATACAGCCTGCGGCTCGGAAGACATCTTCTTGAGCTCGGACATTAATCTATTGATCTTTTCCAAACTCGACCGAATCCGTTGCAAACGATCACCGAAATCAGCTTGTCCCTCAGCCTGGCCGGGGGAAGCTTGCTGACTTCCTGTCACCTTGCCGGTCAAGTGGCTAACATAGAGTGGCTTACGACCGCCTCTAGTCAGCTCTTCACCGACTTCCTTCTTTTTACGAAAGGAAGCTAAATCAACTACCTGAGAGGATATCGCCTCTGGGCCTTTGGTGTCCACACTCATTACAATACCCACCTTCAACAGCTCAGCTACAGTTATCAACCAACAACCACTTCTGCTACAACATCAAAAAACAAAATCAGAAATATAAGAAAAATCAGTGCTTAATACGGTAAGACTTAAGCACAGACTTGTTGGCGTTAGCGCGATCTTTAGCAAGGCGCTCTTTATTACGTGCATTCTTCGTCATGACATCTTCGAATTCAGCCTCTTTGGCTACAACCTCATCTACTTTCACAACAGCAGTCTCTTCGCTTGCTGATTTATCACGAGCATTGAAAAGAGAAACAACATTACTTTGTTTGTGTGTATCATGACCCTGCATAATTTCTACATCCTCCGAAACAACGTCAGCTACTGCGGGAACCACACCCAAGAGCACCACTGCCCTCTGACTTAACTATCAGCAAGACCCGTGCCACCCGAAAGGCTCGCCGACAAGTTGCTGGCATCTAATTTTTCCCTTGTCGTTATTGACCCATAAGCACGATAACGAGACCCAAAGATAGCTGCACGGTAGCACCTATCTTCGAGAAGTTTTAGGACAACCGCCTATAACTTAGACAGTTCGTCACGCGAATTTTCACCCAGATTCCGAATTTGAGCAAGAATGGAGTATCGAGACCGTTACTTGCCGTTCTGAGCGTCGATTAGCTTCTGCATCCCACTCATAAGAGCCGGAAGATTAGCTTTGGTTACTTGGTCGACTATCTTTTGCGGAACTAGACCAGAAAAACCTACATCAAGGGTGTAAATTGCTTTGGTTGTACCGTCTCCTAAGTCTTCAAATTGCCAAGAACCTTCACTTTTCTTCATAAGATTCGACTCAGAGAGATTCCACCAGATTTTCGCTGGGGGTTTTTCAAAAGTATTTAGTGTGTAGTAGAACGTCTTGATGAGCTTAATATCGTAACGCACCCGACAACTGGAGCCTGGCACCTGAGCCGGCTGAACCTCAATTGCGGAGACCCCTGGCAGGTATTTGGGATACTCACCATATTGGCGGCAGCCTGCGAATACTTGTTCTATGTTACCTCTGAAGATATGTTCAACGGTCAGGGCTGCCAATGATTGTCTCCTTTTCTTGTCAGCCGATATCTTATAAACTAACTGAAGGTAAGTACAGGCCTGCTGAGACTAGCTGACAGCGGTTGCGAGTTGGATTCCTTTTGAACACGGAAGTGAGCTATGGGTGATTCTGACGTTACCATGAAGGATCTGGTGGAATTCATTGCGAAGGCACTAGTTGATGAGGTTGGGCGGATTGAGATCAGCGAAATCGCAGGCAATCAGACCAACATCATCGAACTGAAAGTGGCCAAAGAGGACATCGGCAAGGTGATTGGTCGACAAGGCCGCACTGCTGATGCCATCCGCACGATACTGAACTGCGCTGCAGCCAAGTTATCGAAGCGATACATCCTTCAAATCATTGACGAATAAGACCATGGCAAGCACCGCTGCCGGAACTGTTTTGGTATGTGCCGTCGAGGGATCCTCGCTAACGAACGAAGAACTACGGTTTTTTCGTGAGATAGCGCCCTCCGGCGTTACTATATTTGGGCGAAATTGCGCCTCGCCGTCAGCCCTCAAAGAGCTGGTCAACACGCTGCAATCGACACGCGCCCCCGGGACCCCTCCCCTTGTGATCGCCATCGATCAAGAGGGTGGGCGAGTCGCCCGTCTGAAAGCCCCGTTTCCTAATGACGGCCCAGCCATGATGTTAGCCGGTGGGCGCATTGATCCAGAAGCTTGTGCCGAAATCACTACGACAGCTAGGAACATGGGCCTTGGTCTGCTTGAACTAGGGATCAACGTCAACTTCGCGCCCGTTTGTGATGTGCTCACCGAACCGACGAACACCTCAATTGGCGATAGGGCCTTCGCAGTCACTGCTGAAGGCGTAGTCGCTCGAGCCGGTAGCTTTTTGAATGGCCTGCAAGGAGCGGGAGTCTTAGGCTGCCTTAAACACTTCCCGGGACAAGGCGCAGCTACCGTGGATACGCATCTGGGCGGTGCCGTTGTTGCACTCAGCCGGGAAGAGCTTGAACTTCACTTGCGACCTTTCCGCGCAATACTGCCTCGTGCGCCGATGGTCATGATCTCACATTGCATCTATCCAGTATTAGCCGAGGGCGAGGCTAGCTCATCGCACGAAGTTATTACTAACCTACTCAAACGAGACCTAGGTTACGGCGGTGTCGTCGTGAGTGACGACATGAACATGGGAGCCGTCCCCCAGGAGCAAGAGGCTTGGCAGGAGACCATCATTCGCGCCGTAAATGCTGGGGTAGACATGCTTCTAGTATGCCGGCATTTGGATCGGTATCAGCTTGCTTACGAGGCTCTATGCCGAGAGGCCGGGCGAAACTCAAAGTTTCGTCAAAGACTCGAAGATGCCGCAGCCAGGGTCACACAGCTACGCTATAAATTAGCGCTCAAAAATTAAACGATACTTAATTTCTCAACACTGGCGATAATGCGCGAAACACGGACCCTGCGGATCCGCTGGCGCTCCACGTCCGTGACTTCAACGTTGAGTGGACCAATTCTTAAGGTCTTACCGATCTCGGGCAGCTCGCCTAGCAATGCGACGATCCAACCGGCTAATGTGTCAATTCCATCATCCGGCTTATCGGCAATTGTATTTTCATCGATTTCAAAGTACTCGAGAAATTCATCAATATTGCAAGAGCCCGCCACATCATGAATGCCCGGCTCTAACTCAAGAATTTCTGCCTCCTCGGTATCGTACTCGTCTTGAATTTCTCCGACGATCTCTTCGAGGATATCCTCCATAGTAACCACACCGGCCGTACCGCCGTGTTCATCAATCACTACAGCAATGTGATTTTTACTACTCTTAAGCTCCTTGAATACATCCATTACAGGCTTGGATTCCGGAACAAAAAACGGAGCTCGCATGATCTTCTTCAGATTAAAATCACCACCACCCTGAGGCTGATCACGCGCCACTTTTAATAGGTCCTTAACTAGTAGAATTCCCACCACGTTATCAATAGACGCATTTTCGCAAACTGGAATCCGCGACATCCCCGATTCAACGGCTAGGACGAGGGCCTCACTTAAGTTACTGCCTTCACTGAGCCACTTCACATCAGGACGCGGAGTCATAATCTCACGCACCTTGGTCTCGTCGAATTCAAACACACCAACAATCATTTCTTTCTTGGTTTCTTCTAAGACCCCGGCACGTTCCCCAACATTAACCAAGTACTCCAGTTCTTCCTCGGTAATTGGGGGATTCTCCTGGCGCACACCGCCTAATTTTCTTACCACCCTTGCCGCGAATTCCGAAACTAACCAAACAATAGGGATCATCAAAACGTAAATAACGTAAATCACCCGAAGCGTTGGTACGGCGATCTGCTCCGCATGAGTTCTAGCAAATGATTTGGGTATGATTTCTACGAAAAAAAGAATCAGCAGCGTCATGACTCCAGTAGCAATTCCAATGGCCTGGCTTTGCAAATGACGCGAAGCAAAATCAGTTGCAACTGCTGACGCGAGGATGTGAAACAAATTGTTAAATATCAAAATTGTGGTGAGAACGCGGCCAGGATGATTCAACCATAAGTTTAACTGCCGCTTTGCAGCACCATTCTGATCTACTAGATGTTTGGCTTTCAACGAGCCCAAACTTGTAATGGCCGTTTCGGTCCCTGAGAAAAAAGCTGAGACCAATAGCGATACCAAGATGATCGCCAATTGCGTGGTGTCGTAGCTTGTCAGCGAATCCATTCTTAACTTGCCCGCTTTCTCGATGAGTGCTTGGGCTTAATGCAATTGGCCCAAAGGGGGGTTTTTCTTCCTTCTCCGAGCGCCTGCATCAATACCCTTTGGGCATTCCTCATACGCTTTTCATCAGCTGGAATTTCATGATCGTAACCAGAAAGATGCAGCATTCCATGCACTAGGAGAAAACATATCTCACGCGGAAGCGATTGACCGATACGCCGCGCATTTGCGGCCGCTTCCGGAATAGAGATGACAACATCACCCAGGACTGATGGGGCTATCACTGGCTCTGACGCAGGCCTGGAGCGAGCGATATTCGGCAGCTTCCGCTTCACAGGTCGAGGTTTAGGCCATTCTATTTGCGGGAAAGAAAGCACGTCCGTCGGCTTATCCTTACCGCGAAAATTATAATTCAGTTGCCTGATCGCACGACTACCCACAAAGCTAACGCTAAGCTGATAGTTCTCCACACCTAAATGCATACTGATCAATTCGACCAACTGCAAAACCCGCGGAACTTTTACATCGTAAGTACGCGATTGACAGACTACGGTCGCGCTAGAGTTTAAAGCCATGGATCCGGTAGCCTTCACCTTTTCTGTTTCTTCTGCGCATCGGCAGATATCGCCTGCGACTGGTTAGGAGCCTGCGACAGATTGGAGACAATTGCCTCGACATCCGGTGCACTGGCTCGTCTCACGCTTAAAGGCGACTTTTTCGTTGCAAGCGCAAGCGTATTTATCGAGGAAATCTCGGCTGCCCTTGCCTGTGCCGCCATACTCCCAGCATCGAAGAGGGCCAATTCAACAGCCAGTCGCATCATATCTGCAGGCTCAGGACAGACACTCAACTCAGAGTTCGACTGCCTGTCACGGCCGGTAAACTTGAGGAGCTTTGTCTTAGAAGTAGGCTGGTTGTCGGACTTCTGCTGCACCATCTTTTAATTATATCACAACAGATAAAATCGACGACGCCTGAAAAACATCGCTAGATCAGATGTCCTTGAGCGCCGGCCATTCGAAGCCACTGCCCAGCGTAAGTCTCCAGCCCCTTCTGATGAAAGCGCTGCTCAAACGTGCTCGTGAAGTTTGTGCCAAGCAAAGGGGGAGTTGGCGTATCTAAGCGCACCAATCCAACACCATCTAATTGCTCCGCCGAATTCTCGAAATATCCCAACTGATCCGTCTTAAGCCAACAAAAGCCGTCTGTTACCAGAACCTCAGAGAGCTGGCGAGCGAAGGTTTCGTCGACTAGTCGGTTCTTTGCCTGGCGGGCCTTTTTAATCCAAGGATCTGGGAAAAAGATGAGACAACCATCGACTTCCCCAGCGGCAAACAGTTGGCCGAGAGCGACCGCATTGGCTAAGACCACAAAAACATTGTTCAATCCCTTCGCCTTCGCCCTTTGCGCAGTCGTCACCACTCGCTTAAAAGTGATGTCCATTCCGATGAACAAAATGTCTGGATGTGCCGCTGCCATCTCCAGCAGAGTACGCCCTTGATGACACCCAATCTCTAACACCAGCTTCGCATAGGGTTCCCGTCGCTGATGATACGCGGCAGCAAGCTCACGCCATTTACCCGGATAGGGCACCAACGCTTGACCAAAAACCAATGGCAACCCGCCATCCGTATTAGCCTCGCGAAGCGCCGCAAGGTATGGATTTACCTGGTCAGATAGACCGTCTGTACTATATGAAAACGGATCAGGGTATTTAATTGGCATCTAACAAGTACTCATTGACGAATGGTGGGGATTCCCGAGGATGGACTTCTCACTGCAAGTTGGGTGCCGCTTTAAGCCGGATTCTGTAACCTCTGCCGCACTAGGCCAGCAGACGCGACTGCCATTTATCTGGGACGGTTGTTACCAACCGCCTCTAGCGACCTACCCGGAAACACAACCGAGCCGGTGTTGCCGCAGCTGCTGTTGAGCAGCATCGACTGTTTCCCTATTTGGTCTTGCTTCGGATGGGGTTTGCCATGCGCGCTTGTTGCCAAGACGCAGGTGAGCTCTTACCTCACCTTTTCACCCTTACCTTCGCGGACTTACGTTCGCTTGGGCGGTTTTTTTTCTGTTGCACTTTCCGTCGGGTTACCCCGCCTGGCCGTTAGCCAGCATCCTGCTCTATGAAGTCCGGACTTTCCTCCTTCTCTCGCCGAAACGAAAGTTAGCGACAGCCCACGGTACCCAGACACCTACAAATAAGTCGCCATCCTCGGGATGCGAAGGATAACTACATCTGTGGCCCGGGTCAAGAAATGATTTGGGCCGATGCGGAGATCGACTTCAACCAGCAAGAGGTGGCTTTTTATCGCCCGACGCAGCTACGTCAGCTGTGGTTTCAACAGCGCCGGAATGAGGCCGAGAAAACTTTAATAACTGAGTCATCAGCCGGCCAAGTATCTGACCCGCAGACGCCGGTAATAACCGCTGCAAAGCATCAAAAAAATAGGCCTCTACGCCTATTAGCACTCGGCGCTGACGACCACGAATCGCCTTCAAAATAACGGCTGCCGCTCGCTCCGGGGTAACCTGGACCAGGTTCTCAAACTCACGTGCAAGCACCGCAGGATCAACCCTTACGCCCGTTGCATCGGAATAATGACGCCCGTTGCGAACAATGTTCGTCTTCACCCCACCAGGATGCACCACGGTCACCCCGATTTTGCTGCCCATAAGTTCAGCACGGAGTGATTCTGAGTATCCCCTTACAGCAAACTTACTGGCACAGTAGGCCGACTGCCCCGGAATCCCAATCAAGCCAAACACGCTTGATATGTTGACTATTTGAGCGCTAGGTCGCTGGCGCAATTGGGGCAAAAAGGCCTCACAACCATGCACTACCCCCCAAAAGTTAATGCTAAACAACCATTCGAAGTCTTCAATCTTCATGGCACCAACAAGTTCGCTGAGACTAACTCCTGCATTATTGACAACCACATCGGCGCCACCGAGATGACTCACGACATCGGCCGCAAATGCGCGCATTGCTGATGCGTCACTCACATTAACGTGTGCTGCGAAAACTCGAACCCCCAGCCGTTCCACGTCCGCCTTTGTAGCTGCGAGCCCGGGAACATCCACATCGCAAAGTGCCAGATTTGCTCCGTGTCGAGCACCCGCAATAGCCAGCGCGCGGCCTATTCCAGAACTCGCACCGGTAATTACCAAGGTTTTGTTCGCTAAGTTGCGCACGGAGTCCCCCAAAATTCTCGCGTATGAGAACTGTTCACTCTTAGGCATTAGGGCCTAAATAAAACTGTCCCAACCGAACCAATAGAGGCTCTCGGCAAAGACCGAAGCAAACTTAACGAAAATTGCATATGGAGCCAAAAATACACAACAAAATCAGAGCCATAGGACCTCTGCATTTATCCCCCGAGTCTAGCTCAACAATTAGCGGCTGGAGGCATGGCATATGCTGCTTGGCATAACGATCGGGCTCAACGATCTATTAGGGGTCGATTCAAAGTGAGAATCAAATCGTAATTGTCGGGTGTATTGGGGTCTTCATTCGCAGCCATATTGCGAGTCACTTGCTGACAGCGGCGGCAGCGGAAGATCAGCACGACACCTTTCTTAGCACTCAGCTCGTAACCGATGGCATCCATCAAGCCCTCGCAGTTATTAGCACGGTCTCCGGGGTTGATATCGACATGTCGAGACGTCAAACAATAAGGACAATGATTTCGGCAACCGCTGGCGCGAGGCGGGACTTCGCGACCACAGTTGATGCAAGTGAAGGATTGGTTAATATGCGTAAATTTTGAAAAATCCATGGTCGATCCAGAACTTGCTTATTGGCCATTTGCGACGACAAGAGACAAATCGAGGGTGTGATAGCGCGTCCGATTAAATTTGTCGCTACCTTTGCCGATAGCATTTATATCGCAGGAGGTTCTCTTTGAGGAAAGTGCAAACAAATTTGCATTTTTATGCAACGGTCATCGCATTGGCCGGATGCGGCAATGTTGGCCAATCCCCGGCAACATCCTGCTCGCTTTGCGGAACATATAATGACCTTTCAGGTGTCGCTTCGACCTCTGAGGGTAGTTTGTCAGCACTTCAGGGTTGGGTAGTAGCTGCATTCGAGCGCGACACTGGTATTGCCCGCGTAGAGACGATTAACAACACCTCGGGAAAGTTCAAGTTTAAGCATCTGCGGACAGATCAAAACCAAACCTTAGCCCTGCTATCGCCAAATTATCGGATACAAGCAGTACTTTCGATACCCGCACCGGAAAGTAAAGCCATCCGTCAGTGGGTTAGATTCAAGAACCCACAGATACCGAAATTGATTAATGCCGGCAACATTATCAAGTTAGAAAGTCTCGATGGCATTGAGGTTCAAAATTTCAGCGTTCCAGCTCAACTACAGAATCTAGACCTACCCACCGGTGTTAGCAAACTTGGTCTGACCCGACAAAGTCAACTCACTTCTCGGTATATGCAAAATATCCAGGGCCAAGTGAGTGGTGGCCTTGGACTACTGGCGACAACGACCAAAAGCTCCAGTTCAGATTATAACAATAATGGCCTGATTAAATGGCTGGATCCTTACGATGCAGAAAAAGATTCAACAAAATTGGATCTATTCTCCGCCGACGAAGCAAACGGCAAACAGTTCTTTACTCAAGGCGTCAAGTATTTCTCGGTGCAGGTCACAAAAACTGCCGATGAAACCACCAAGGAAAACCAAACACAACTTACGTTTACAACGCAGGTTTTGGAAGGCACCGAAATAACACCCACTGTGCAAATGCGCGGGGCTGAGGCAGTACTAGGCAAGTCTCTGGTTTCTCTTTTAGATGACGGCTCTGGAACACGTACGTACCAGACTCAAATTAAACTCGCTTCTACTGCCACTATAAGTGCATTCGACGTCATTTTTTTGGAGCTTAAATTCGGCAGTGACTCCAAAGCCTGGTTGATGGACTTCCCTTGGACATTTCCACTGGACTTGAGCGCTCTTCCTGCAAGTTCAGACGCTGCCGCCAAAAGTGCCTGGGATAGCGGCAACCTAGTAGTTACCAACCCCTTCAGCGCCAAGAGCTCGACTGATCCTTTAAATTCATTTTTCTGGAATGTCCGCGTTTACAGCGACACGTCTCTAATCTGGACATCGCAATACAAACTGTTTGATGCTAGCAAAACGACGACTAATGCGACAATAAGCGCACCAAAATCGATTTTCAACTTCAACAACGGCACGACCTATAAGTATGTCGTGACCCTGCAAAGCGACGATCAGATTCCAGGTCATCCAGCCTATGTCATTCAGAGTCAGCGCTTCACGATCACCGCGCCGTAGCAAGTTTTGACCCTAGCTCTTGTTTGTGATCTTACCGATGAGTTGACCTAGCTGAGTCGCCTCGACTGGGCCAATCTCCTTATGCCGTATGACGCCCTGTGCATCTATGAGAAAGGTTTCCGGCACACCAGAGACACCGTAATCTATGGCGGCCTTTCCATCTTCATCCAGACCAATGGCGTAGGTCTTACCGAAGTAAGCGGCAAATCTTTTTGAATCCTCGGCGCTATCTTGGATCGCTATGCCGACAACTAGCACTTGATCTTTATGAGCCTGCCAAAACTTCTCCAACTCGACAGCTTCCTGCCGGCAACTGACGCACCAGCTAGCCCAAAAATTCAAGACCACGGGACGACCCTTCAAATCTGCCAGCGTGAAGTGGTCGCCAGTAGCTGCAGAAACTAGGTCCTTACCTTGTACCCAGGCGACCCTAAATTCCTGAGCTTGCTTATCAATATTTGCGGGCGGCACTTTGCTGGTATCTATCCGCAGACCGTAGCCCAGGACAGCCACTAGAGCAGCAGCAGCGACCACTATTAGCCCTGTCATCACTACGTGCCGCCGACGCCGATTCGTCGGCGTCTCGAGTGCTGCTTGCTCTTGCTGATGCATAATATACCGTTACTTTCCGTTAGTCTGTTGGCCTTTAAAGAGACTGCGTTCGAGCAATTCTTTATCCATCGAAGAATGGTTGCCGCCGGCCTTTTTATATTCTTCTGAGTGTTTCACCATCAAGCTTCGCGCCACGAGCGCCTTGCCGCCGTCTTCAATACGGCCCTCCGCAACCACACCTTGCCCCTCTTTAAACATATCTGGAGGCGTACCATTATGATGGACTTTAATCTCGTGGCCCTTAAGATCCGTCATCACAAAATCAAGAGCAAGCTGCTCCGCCTGCCACTTGACGCTGCCCGGCATCACCATCCCACCGACCTTAATATTCTGACCGGTCAGTTCCGCAGCTTTTGCGTACGCTTCGGAAGGCGTATAAAAATAAATTAAATTGTCACCAAGATTGAGAAACGAAATTCCAACGATGGCGCCAGCGATCACGATTCCACCAACAATCCAGCGCACGTTTCCTTTTTTAGCCATCGTTTGACTCCCTAATATTTGGGCGCACTACTGCTAGCTGCGTTCTCAATCGCATACGCTGCCAAATTGCCCAGTGAGCAAATCCGAATAAACCCAGAGCGCCTGCGCAATATGCCATCAGAATAAAAGGGGCAGGATCCATAGCCACGCCACTCACTGGTTCCACTTAGCAATCCTCCTATGGCTTGATCTTTGCCATTTTATGATGGCACGAAATCTGTTTGATTCTAGCCATTCAACTGTTCAAATGATGCTGCCTCTAATTGTCCTGTGAGCAGGATGTTCCGCCCCCTCACCCGCACCATCCAAGAGGAATATAGACACATAATGACGATACCCACCACTATAGTCCACAAGATCTCCGGATCCATCGTAGACCCTCCTTCACGAATGATGCTTGGAGGTTGATGAAGGGTGCGCCACCAAGTGACGCTCTTATATATGACAGGGACATCAGCAAAAATGAGAATTCCTAATACAGCGCAAACGCGGATGCGCCCAGGTCCAGCCGGCATCGATGCATGGAGTAGTAAATAGCCCGCATATAGCAAAGCGAGCAGAAAAGTGGTGGTTAGCCGAGCATCCCATGTCCACCAAGTCCCCCAAGTAGGGCGTCCCCAAATCGAACCAGTAGCCAGCGTCAAAATCGTGAAGAGAAGTCCGACTTCCGCTGTCGCCTTAGCCCAAGCCATCACTGACTCAGAACGCCGCCGTAATCCAATGATACTAAATATGCAAAGCCCCAAGGAGCTGGCAAAGGCGGTAATCGCGCAGGGGACGTGAAGAAACATGATTCTATATACCTGGCCTTGGTGGATATCAACTGGAGCATAATAAAAAGCACCAAGCCAGTGTGCTAAGACCAAGAACTGTAATAACGCTCCAGCGTAAAATTCGCGCTTATCTTCTACAGAGAACATGCGTTCAACTCTCGTCAACAAGTTCGGTGAACAAAAGAATCCCTAATGTAACATAGATGCAATCAAACCCAAGAAGCAGGCCAAGCCACGCTTTAATGTCAGCCGCAGCACGGCCGCCATCTAAACACAAACGCGACGATTGAACCGCCCCTAAAAGAACTGGAGCGGTAAGTGGAAAATAAAGCAGCGGGTAAAGAATCTGACGAGCATTAGCCTTCAGAGTCATCGCGGACAGCAAGACGCCTAGAGCTCCAAGTCCAGCAAGCGCCAAAAGAGAGATGCCCACAACAGACCAGGAAAACAAGTGCTGGTTAGCCGTTTGATTTAGAAACGCACCGAATACTAATGTTGGGATCATCGTCGCCGTCCCAAGGATTAATATGAGGCTATACTTGGCTAAAAATAAAGCCGTGTGCGAAACGGGATAAGCGCGCAACAGGTCGAACACTCGATCTTGCCGGTCTGGCTCAAATAATCTAGCAAAGCTGACTTGAAGAGCAAATAACGCCGTCAACATCGTCTCCGCCAAATACACTCTGATACGCAAGGAATCGTCAACATCCCCCATTGCAAAGGCAAACAGCAGGAGAAGCGTGATCGCAAAAAGTACGGGGGATACCAAGCGCTCAAGATCGGCAAGCTCTGCCCGCACACCCTGATTCACCAAAGCGCGGTACTGCCGCCAGGCGTTAGCCATCATGCTTATTCCCTTTGGACAGATTGATGGTCCTGGTGATCAGACCATTCAGCGGCGCCAAATCGTGACTAATAAGAAGTGCAAAACCGCCCTTAAGTAAATGCGTCTCGAGACGCTGACGAAACACTCTCATCGCATCTGCATCCAGCCCGTAAAGAGGTTCGTCTAAAAGCCAACCGGGTACAGGTGAAAGATCTAGCCTTGCAAGAGCCAATCTTCGTTTCATACCAGTAGAAAATTTCTCAACGGGGAAACCGTCTCGCAGCAATGGATGATTTAAATTCCATGGATCTAGAGCAGCAAATGCAGCTTCCCGACTTAATGGAACACCGCGTAGGTGCGCCCAAAATAATAAATTTTGAGTGGCATCCATTTTGGTATATAGGCCGTTGGCTTCGGCAGGAAGATATTCCAAATAAGCTCTGCGATCAGGAACAGCTTGATGACCTATACGGTACTCAATGTCACCGCTTGCTGGTGCCAAGAGCCCCGCAACCACCGCCATGAATGTCGACTTGCCGACCCCATTTGGTCCCGAAATATGGATAAGCTCGCCACTGTTCGCCGTCAAAGACAAGCGATCAAAGAGGCGTCGGTGCTGAAAACTAAAGCTGAGGTTAGTGATCGCCAACATATTACGATCATATCAGAATTCAGCGACATTGATATAGACAGTAGCACTTAGTCTTTGCTCAGTTACACGCGCTGCGCTAGTGGCCGCGAGGTCAACCGCGTACGTGCTGGCTTCGCAAGAGATTAGCCCTAAGTTCAGGTTGATGCCTGCCGATGGACCAGCATAATTATATCCGGCGCGCGCCCCAAAAGTTGCGAAGCTGCCAATACCGCCAAGCAGCATCTCGGCCCCGAGTGAGTACTTTTGATTCAATGACAGACTCTTGTTTTCGAGCTGATCAATCTTCACCGCAACGTTGGCTGTGCCCGAACTCGCAAATCGCGGCGACATGGAAAACCCAACACTGCTTTGCTGTCTAATAATCAGGTCAGATGCTCCACCCCTACCCTTAAAACGAGTACCTCCGATGTTCTTCGAAGTCACACCCAAAGTCGGTGCTCCTAAGTTACCTAGTCTCCAGATCAACCCTGCGTTGTCACCGTGACCTAGGTAATCGGAAGAATAACCGGCTACGGCGGCGTTACGTTGGCCGCTATCGATAAGTTGATCGTAGGCTAACGGCCCGTGAACCTCCTTGCGCGCAGCGTTATAGCCAAAATATCCGAGCGACAGACGCCGACTCGGGTCTTGCACGCTAAAGCCGTAGCCAATTCCGGACATACTTCGGTAGTGAGTGTCGAGGATGTTGCTCTCCTCCCCACGCGGCACCGCTGCAATTTGGGTGTCGCTGAAAGGGATCACCATGACCCGCTTCATCACGATACCAGCAGCAATATTGACCCGGCCGTATTGGCGCAAATTAGCCCGACTGTCGACGGCGGCCTTGCCAACGACGGCATCAGTGGAAGCTCCATTATTTCGCAAATCACTAACAAGGCTAGTAGCGTTACTATTTGCTGCGGCAGAGATCGCGGGAAAATAAAGCTTCCGGACCCAAGGAGCATCGTCTTTAACTGGACCGAGCCCACCGATTCCGGCTGGGTTTTGAAACGCAGCGTCCACGTTGTCGGCGAATGTGGTGAGCGCACCACCCATACCCTGTGCTCGGACAGATGGTAGGGGATCCTCGTCGATCACGCTGTTCACAGTCTGCTGCATCGAAGCATCAGCCAGAGCAGTTGCCGCGAATGTGCAAGCTCCTGATCCCAAGATCCAACCGAGCTTGATCGTGATAGTTTTCAGGCCGCTTCGCATCGCCGGCTGCCCTCCCTGAGGTAGCGAATCGGCAGAACTGCGAAACTCCTTAATTTTTTAATAAAAAATTAATATTTAATTATTTATTCTAGCTATTTAGGCTTTATCCTTCGGAGGCATGTCAGAGGCAAGTAAACCATAGAATAACCGTCCGTCTGATGGCATTCAATCCTGCCTGTGTCTGGATCCTCAGCAGTCCCCTGGTAGGTGTAGCGACACTCTCCCTTAACGATACCCGGCGCAACTGACCCCTTTGGCTGGAAGGCAGATGAGTTCATTTTATGCGAGCCATGCCATGAAATGGCCCATACCTTTCGGTCTTCAAAACGATTGGGGGGTTCTTGGTTTTTCAAGGATTCACCGTTTTTCCCTACAACAGGGTCGGGAGCATCTATCGCCGATCCGGCCAGCTCATCTTTATCCGGAAAATCGATAGCCCAAGTCTCACCCGACAACAACGCCACTTCGATGCGGCGACCTGCTGCTGAATTAAAAGCGCGGCAATCCTTGATGAACTTATAATGAGTAGCAGCTTGATCGGCGCCAATCGGCGACAATACGGCAGCTCTGTAAGGCGTATTCCAAACAAGTTCGGTACCAAAGTCTCCCTCTCCTGTAATGACTTCCCAGTGCAGGCGACCCAGTCGATCGAGATCCGTTAGCAGAAAGCTCACTTGAGTCGATTTACAAATTGTGAGGTCGGGAGTATCCGCATGACGACGCACCGTGAAACATCTGCCGCTCGGCGGATTCACGGTCAAAAATCCTCGCATTAATTGCGGATCGACTCGCCCCGCATAGTCCCTTACGTCCCGCTCTGATAAGGCTAGTTCAGTCCCTGGTGGCGGCAAAAAATAAGAGCTAAGCTTACGAATCCGCTCCGAGGCAGGTACCTCGCCGCTGAACATCGCAGTCGCGACTAACATACCGGCCACAAAACTCATGGCGTCACGTCCATAAGAAAGGCGTCAGTGGTCTTGTCTATGGTGTAAATAATGCGGTCAGATTTTGGCTGCCACTGCGGCCACCTCTCATCAGAATACTGCGTAGCATTTAGAAAGGGACCGGCACCTTGCAAGTCGGCTAAGCGCAAATCGTAGCCGATAATTTTATTGCCAACCATACGCGCTCCGGCAAACACTATTTTCGGCTCATCTGGATGCCAACGGGGATCTCGGCCGTTCGCAATCAGAGTTGCCGGTTTACCATTCTGACTTAAATAAACACGCCCCTGATTTGTAGCCCACACCACACTATCGCCGGTTGGGGAAATATCAAAGGACTCGATACCAGAACTATCGTCTTCGATGCGGCGCATAGCAAAGCCTCCTTGAGTTAGCCAGAGCATGCCCTGCTGAGTTGCTAGCCACTTGCCAAGCTCAATACGCTGCGCCACTTGCCAACGCGCAAGGCGCTCTCCCGGGAAATAAATTCTTTTTGTCCGAACACCCTTTGGGCTTAGTAATTGAAGTCTCAAATCCCGCGGGTCAAAGGTCAGAAAGCCGCTAGCCGTAGGCATTTCATCGAGCAACACACTTTGCACAAGGGCACAGTCAAAGGCTTTAACCATCGTTTTCAGATTACCAATGGCATCGAGGACCTGTTCTCGATAGAAAAGGCGAAAACCGTCCGGTGACCAAACAAAACTGGCACCAACCTGAGCGTCCGTAACTTGGAAAATATTTTTCGTCTTTAGATCCAGCACCGAAAGGCCAAGGCCATTGTCACCGATGTAGGCCAGAAACCGCCCTTTGGGGTCCATGCGCATTCTGTTTAGTGCATTATCAGCGCGGAGCAGTACCGTTGATTTTGCCGCAATCACAGCAAAAGCATCACAGCTAAAAACCGTTAGTAGCCCAACCAGAGCCCAAGAGAAGGACATTTTGCTAAGTTCATTTAGGCGCACTTTGGTGCTCCAAGTAACAACGATGGTTTCAGTTTTCGTGATATATTTAAGCGTAGCGAGGCGGTGGCTATAACCCAATTATACGCCGAAATTATCCAACAATCTCGGACGCCTCTAAATTATCTCTAAAGTTATTCCAATTTATGCCGAAATATCAAAAGGATCGATCACCGGAGGGTTCACCATGAAACCAAAAGCTTTACGAATCGTAGGCATTGCAGCCGCTCTGATCGGTTTGCTCAGTGCGCATCCGGCCTTGGCTGGCGGCAAGAACACCAAGGGAGCGACTACGAGCGTCCCCAAAGGGACCAAAGCAAAGCATTTGACTGGTGAAGCCACAATAAAGAGCAAAGACCAAAGCAAAATCGATTTTGAAGCTGCAGACATCGGCGGTGAACGCAAGTCGCCACTGGGCACTATGATCAACCAAAATAAGGCCGACAAGAACTACGACTTCGTAAAAATCCGCCTACGGTGGCACCCCGAAATGGTCCAATCAGCGTCAGCTTTAGACAGCGGTAAGTGACCTCTAGCGACTTTCAGAAGGCTGTAAAAAGGCGGAGAATACCGTCTAACTCATCGAGATCTTTTTTCGTGGGCTTAACGTAACGAGCCGCTAGCCACTTATGTCGGTCGCCGACATAAATAGTGGGCAACTCCGGATTGTGGAACACTTTGTGGATCTCCGTATTAGCTAGATAGCCACGCTCCAGATTGAATTCTTTCATAAACCCCTCCGCGTCGTCGCGGGTGTCGTGGGTAAAAACATAAACAAAATCTGCATTTAATCGACGGTATCGGTTCTCAAGACGAATTAATTCCGGCATGAGCTGTTGGCAGGGCTCACACCACGACGCCAGAAACACCACAACGAGCATGCGGCCTTCAATGGGGTCAACGCGTTCCTGATCGACTAAACCTGGGATTCTAGTGGCACTAAAACCGAGCATCGGCACCCATGATTGCCAAAATTTATGCTCTGTTTTGTTGGGAGTAGCTGCAGCCGGAGCAGCCTCGTGGTTACCACCACCGGAGTTAGCCAGAGCCAACGGGCAAACAGTAAGAGACAAAAATAAGAGGACTGAGAGCAGACGTAAAAGCGGCATCTAGGTCTCGTGTCGCGGGTTGATTGATAATGCTATGATAGCATGAGTGGGTGCACGCGCAGGAGACCGTCATGACTAAAGAAGAGCTTGCCAAGTTATGGCAGTTTCCGTGGCCAGTCATGGACGTGCTTATCGGAGGCAAGTCCTCGATAGACTTGACTGAATTAAATATTCAGTCAAATGCCGAGGCCAGTAACTTTCTGCGCAACTATGGGTACGATCCTGAAACCCCCGGCGACCGTCGCCTCATTCACAGCGTCCAGGTGGAGGCGGTCACTTTCATCGAACAGCAGCTACTACTACCGCGGGAATGGCAACGGGGGATTAGGCCGCCTGATGAGCTTCTAAATTGCGACGATCCATGCAAATTGCTGCTCTGGGCATCTAGCAAGAGCTCTGAAGATAGATGGCTCCGTCATTGGGCTTGCGCGGTATTGCGTGTCATGCACACGATCGCACATCTAGAGGGGGTCCATCGGACTATTGATATGCAGGCGGCTCGCGCTCAAATCTTTTCAAGATTCGAACAGCATCTACAGCGCGAATCCGATGGAGATCTTTGGTTTGGTGGTAAAAATGGCCGCGTGGAATTAGCGCAAGTGGAGTGGAAAGAGGCCAAAAGCCGTAACTCCATCATTCTAAAACTCTTGCATAAACGCGATAACGTCGCTGAAACAATTTACGACTACGTGGGAATCAGACTAATCACGAAAAGTCTTTGCGACGTAATGCTCGTGGTAAAACTACTCCATAAATACAATATTATTGTCTATCCGAACGCCTATCCGTCACGAGCTCGCAATAATCTAATCGACATCGAGCGCTTCCACGAACAAGTCGAGGTACTTCGGCAAGAACTTTTGGCAGGATCGCTAACTGTAGGCGATTTTAGTCGAAAAATGGCCAACCTAAATATTGAAGCCTCGCCAGTCACGCAGGCCACTGGCAACCCCCATTCGTTGTCATCTTACCGAGCCATCCAACTTACCGGCCGCCAACTAATTAAAATTCCACATCAGAAGTTAGAATGGTTAACTAAACTGGCCCAGGCGCAGGCGCCTGGGCAGGCCGAGCCAAAACTAACCACCGTGTTAGCACTCATGAAGGACCTCTTAAAGAACTGGCCGAGCGGAAAAGAAGGACGCTTTGATGCGGCTTTCTTTCCCTTCGAGGTGCAAATTCTTGATGTCACCTCCCATCAGCACGCTCAATCAGGTGAAGCGAACCATGACCGATATAAGTCTTCACAAATTCGAGCCGCTCGCAAGCGAGTGCTGTCCCAGGTGCTTGAGTTCTCCAAAGACGGACCTACGTAAAGTCTGGCCGACGACATTGTTCAGAGCCCTCTAGCAAACAAATTGGCAAGGTGCTAAAGGACGGTCTGCCCTCGGCTGGCAAATTCAGTGTGCGGGTCTATAGCCTATCGACCATCGACAACCGAAGTGAATATTATGATGAAACATATCTATGTCGACGCAAATGGAACTTATCCAGTTGCTCCAAAGCATTACGATGACATTGCCGCTAGGCTTAAATTGGCTGATGGCAATCCTTCTTCTATTCATGCTCCGGGGCGGAATGCGAAAATTGCGCTGGAGGATGCTCGGACAGCCGTTGCAAAATTGATCGGCGCAAACGCTCAGGAGATCATTTTCACCTCGGGAGCTACCGAGGCCAATAACATGGTGCTGTCAGGCATCGCCTCAACGCACAAAAATGGTCCGCTCCCGAAAATCATAGTTACTGCGGCGGAGCACTCCGCTGTCATAGAAACTGCAAAGGCGTTGGCTCAGCGCGGACTCTGTGATCTCGCCATCGCTCCGGTCTTACCTAACGGTGCTGTGGACACAGAAAAGCTGCTGAGCATGGTGACTAGTGATACAGCTCTAGTCGCGCTCATCGCCGCTAATAACGAAACAGGGGTACTTAATCCTCTGATGGAACTGATCGGACAGATTAAAAAGCGCAACCCTTTAACTCACGTACATACAGATGCCGTACAACTTTTAGGGAAGACGGATCTAACTTGGCTTGGCCAGAGTGGCGTTAACAGCGCGGCGTTCTCTGGACACAAATTAGGCGCCTTCAAAGGCACCGGCGCACTCTTTTTAAAGCGCGGCACTAGGTTACATCCATTTGTCACAGGTGGAGGCCAGGAGCGCGGACGGAGAGCTGGCACTGAGAACATGCCAGGCATCGTCTCTTTTGGCTTGAGATGTGCGGAGACACTAGGTCAAGAGGTAGCCTTCGCTACGAGAATGCGCCAATTGCGCGACCTATGGCTCCAGGTCCTCAGCAAGATCCCCGGTGCAGTAGTGCATGGATCGGGTGCCGATAGTCTACCGAATACAGTAAATTTTCATATCGAGGGAATTGCCGGAGACGATATTTTACTGAACTTCGATTTAGCAAATATTTATGCTTCCAGCGGCAGTGCCTGCTCTTCTAGTGTCGCCCGGCCAAGTCATGTCTTGTTGGCCATGGGATATTCCGAATGGATAGCACTTAACTCAGTCCGAATTAGTTTCACGGCTGAAAATGATGCCGACGACATCGCGTTGATGGCACATGTGCTGCAGCAAGTGATAGAACGGAAATAAAATTTGCGTGAGATATGCCCATGTGGCTGCGGCGATACTGCATTGCCTGTTATGGCTCGGTGGATTTTGAATCAGCGATCGCCAACAATCTGCAGCTTTGCGCAGTCTGCCTTGACGAGTTGAGTGAACTCCAACTATTAGGCTGGTCGCCAGCAAATTTTAGCCCTAAATCAGAAATTACCGATGTCGCCAGTTTGTTGCGCTATCGTGGGGTAGTTCGTGACCTCGTGCTTCGCGCCAAAGTGCGCGGCGACCATAGAGCGTTGGCGCTGCTTGTTGCGTTGGCAGCCGATCGCAACGAGGCGATGTCTTTAAGCACATGGTGTGATGCGGTCGTAGCCAACCCTTCGAGCCTCTGGGGCAGAATAAGGGGGCGCCTTGATATCGCCGGAAAAATCGCATCACAACTGGCCAGCATCGCGGGCAAGCCGCTCCTAAATGCCCCCTTGGATCTACATTGGCGCTGGCAAAAGCATGCGCTCACCGACCGAAAAAAACGCACAGAAATGGACCCTGTCGAGGCAATAGCTGTGAAGTGGTCAAAATATGTCAGCTCCTGCACTTTTCACCAACCAATTAAAAAACACGATGGCCTGACGCGTATTCTGTTGGTGGACGATGTTTTGACCACCGGTGGCACCTTGCAACGGACGGCCATAGCACTCTCCAGAGATCGACCTGTCATCGTCCGCGGCTTAACTGTGGCGCGGGCTTGATCTCAAACTTGGTGACAGACCCAGTAAAGCCCTGTCCTCAAAGTATTTAGGCCCTGATTTCACTATCAAAAGCTAACACTTCTGGGAGCAAGTCGGCAGCTTTGCTAGACTCCGGCGTTTGCTGATTTTGCTCTATCCAGCGTCTGTTTTGTGAGAGGAATTATGGGCTTACCAACTCCGGCGGAAACCGCAGCCATGACCCCAATGATGCGTCAATACTGGGACCTGAAGCAACGCTGCGAAGATGCGATTTTATTCTTCCGGATGGGGGATTTCTTCGAAATATTTGGTGCTGATGCTGAACTAGTAGCACCGATCCTCGAGTTGGTTTTAACCAGCCGAGAGCGCGGCGACGAGAACAGAATTCCATTTTGCGGAGTTCCTCATCACAGTGCCCGCAATTACTGGCTACGGCTCCTTAAACGCGGCTTTAAGATCGCCATCGCAGATCAGGTCGAGGATCCGGCAGAGGCCAAGGGCCTTGTGAAACGAGATATTATCCGTGTGCTCACGCCCGGCTGCATTGACGACCCGGAGGCTTTAGATCGCGATGCCCCAAACTATATTGCCGCCGCCCACGAGGAGCCTGGTAGTGGTAAGTGGGCGGTTGCGATTGCCGATTTATCAACCGGTGAATTACGCCTCGGCAACGTCCCCGACCTTGATGGACTGCGCAGCGTAATCGAGCAATTCCGACCGAAGGAACTGCTCGCCAGAAGATTTTTTCATCCTGAATTGACCACGCTTCTGGCGTCTTATCGCGAGGGCCAATCACTACTTTTAGAAGTACTGGCTGAAGGCCCGCTTCGCGACAAGGCGGAACAAAAAGCGTTGCTTACTGAGGTATTCGGTAAGCCCGACTTAGCTTCGCAACCCTGTGGAGCGATACTTAGCGGTGAAGCACTAATCACCGCGGTGCTAGTGCACTTCCGCAGCTTGCAAGCTAGTCTCAACCAATTCCTAAATGTGCGGCCACTCTATGAACCGCACACTATGACTTTAGATGAGACCGCTGTCCGCGACCTTGAGCTCTTTGAGACAGCCAGAAGACGAGATAGCGAAGGCAGTTTGATGCGCGAGATCAACTGCACGCTATCACCGATGGGAGCGCGTCTACTTAGGTACTTTTTAGCGCATCCTTTGCTGGACCCCAAACAAATCCGCACTCGTCATTCTGCTGTGCGCGGGCTACTAACTCTTGGTGAGTCACGGTTAACTGAGGCACGTTCTCAGCTAAAATCGTTACCAGATTTGGAAAGATTGGCGACTAGGGTAATTGCCGGAACAGCAACTCCACCAGACTTAGCGCGCGTGTTACAAACCTTAAACAGTGCTAAGTGGCTACTAGATCAGCTTCTCGGCAATAAAGCGGAACATCTACCAGACGATCTCCACAAGTCTGTCTCTACTGGGCTGAGGTTTTATAAAGATCCGCTCAAAGTACTAACAGAAAGTATCACGTCCGAGCCACGCGCTCTGGGTAGTGGCACAGGAATTTTTGTGACAGGCTACGACCAAGAGCTGGATCGCCTCAACGAACTGGCACGCAATGGTGAAGCCAAGGTAGAGTCCTATCAAGAGAAGCTGCGTGTAGCGACTGGCATTGGCAGCCTGAAGATTAAACAGCACAAATCTTACGGCCTACTCATTGAAGTCACGCGCACTCACACTGCCAAAATTCCGTCGGATTTTATCCGCAGACAGACGATGGTCAACTGTGACCGTTTTGTGACAGTTGAACTGCAAGAACTTAGTGAAACTCTACTGTCTGCCAGTGACAAAGCCGTTGTCCGCGAAGCTGAGTTATTCCGCGACTTACTTGAGGGCCTGGCAAAGTTTAAGGTCGAAATGCGCTCCGTGGCTCAAGCACTTGGCACGTTTGACCTGCTCCAATCCTTTGCATGGCTAGCCCTTAAGCAAGGTTACTGTGAGCCGCAAGTTTCCGATGATCAAAGGCTCGAGCTCAAATCTTCAAGACACCCCGTGGTCGAGCGATATGTGGGCCGTCATCAATATACGGCTAACGACATCACAATCACCCCAGAAAAGAAGCATTTGCTTATCACCGGCCCCAACATGGCTGGAAAATCGACCATCATGCGGCAAGTAGCCCTGACAGCGATTCTTAACCAAATTGGCAGTTTTGTTCCCGCTCAAAGCGCCCGATTACCCGTATTTGACCGCATTTTCACTCGCGTCGGTGCAAGCGATGACCTAGCCCGTGGCCAGTCAACTTTCATGGTCGAAATGGCCGAATCAGCAAACATACTGAGGCATGCGAGCCCAAATAGCCTCGTGATCTTGGACGAGGTAGGCCGTGGTACTTCAACTCGAGACGGTCTGGCTATCGCAGCGGCAATCTTGCAAGATCTTGCCTTGCGCGTACGCTGCTATTCTATGTTTGCCACGCACTTCCATGAATTAGTTAAAGTCGCGGCAGAGCTTCCATCCGTTATTCTGATGCAAACCGAGGTACTTGAGCAAAAGGATAGTATTTTATTCACGCATAGATTGAAGGAAGGATCTGTCGACAACTCTTACGGACTCGAAGTCGCAAGACTCGCCGGTATTCCCAGTAGAGTTCTAGAAAAAGCTGCGACTTATCTAGAATTGAGCCTCGACGAACAGAGCAACCAAAACGTCGCTGCTGTGACAACCCCGAGAGCCATCCAGGGAGCTAGCGCCCAGCAGGCAGTCCTACCTCTAGAGCGGATGGGCCTGAACCAATCCGCTGCTCAATCTATCGTGTCCGAGACGGGGCCAGTTTCACCTCCAGAATCTCCTGTCTTGGAGCGACTGCAGCACCTCAACTTAAATCGCGTCACGCCATTGCAAGCCCTCAATATTCTTTCAGAATTACAAGGGCTGCTAGGGCAGAGGCGAGCCCAAAGCTTGTTCTCAGAGGAGACCTACTAGGAAGTCCAGCTCGGAGGCATGGGAGTGACTTGTATTTTCGGATTCCTGTTAATATACTTGCCGCTTATCATCGATCCAGCATGCGAGTGAATCATGGGAACCGGGAAAATCGGGTCCCCCCCGAGCAAGAGGATGAATCGATGACGCAACGAACTTCCACAAGCTTGAGCGGATGCTCCGTCAAAGCTTTTGCCGTCAAAAAGGCTGCTATGAAAAAAAGCATCAAACCGCAAAAAAAAGCTGTAACTCCCAGCAAGGCACCAGCAAAAAAACCAGTGGCCGTTAAAAAGGTCGTCGAAACAAAAAGCAAGCCTTCGGCGACTAAAAGCTCGACCGAAAAGAAAGCAGCACCAGTGAGCACCAACAAGCCGACTCCTTCCGCAGCAAAAAAGGTCGCTCCAGCGCCGGCAAAGAAAGAAATAGCAAAAAAGTCGGTCTCGACTCAGCCAGCGCCTAGCAAAACTGGTGCGAAAAAAGAAATCGAAGAAAAGGTCACACGCGGAACCTCTGTACCGAGCAAAAAAACCGATTCAGCACTAAGTCGGACAGGTGCTGTCTCCAAATCGGCGGAGCCTGTTAAAGCGTCATCTCTGCCGATCAAAGTCGAACCTAAGATTATCGAGGTACGCCAACCCGAGATCGTCCCACGCTCACCGGACGAAACGCTATTCTCGGCCGAGGAGCTCGAGACATTTCGGGTGCTGCTAATCAGCGAGCGCAGCAAGATCTTGCAAAAAGCTCGGCGTACGATGGAAGAAGGAAATATCCAGATCGATAAAAACGAGATGATGGATGAAGTTGACCAAGCTTCGGCAATGGTAGAACAAAATCTAACGTTCCGTTTGTTAGATCGTGATCGCAAGCTACTGAGCGAAATTGATCATGCTCTGGCAAAGATCGACAGCGGTGATTTCGGCTATTGCGAGGGAACGGGTGAGCCGATTCCAAAAAGGCGTCTTGAATTGCGCCCTTGGTGTCGTCATAGCGTTAAGTACAAAGAAAAACTTGAGCGCATGAAAAAATCAGGCCGTGGTGTCGTCGACGAAGACGAAGTCTAAACGGAATCGAATCGAAGAGGGCGCAGTTACGCTTGGTAACTGCGCTTCCTATTTGCCCCGTGATTTTATTGGCTGCAAGCCGTTGGCTTAGTCGGTGCCAAACTGCCGCTAGTCGGTGCATCAGCTACTAACTTATCAAATCCAGTACATAAATTAGCGATCTGACCAGTGGTAGCCGAGTTACTTGTGGCTGCAGACTGAATCTTAGTACTTACGACCTTTGCAAGGCTGGTTGTGATTTGCGATTTCAGCGTTTTAGCGTTGTTTACAGATGTGGCTCCGCCAGATGCAGTCTTACTAAGCGTCGTCAAGTCACTAAACGCACCCGTTATACTCTTCTGAATGCTGGCGGGCATATTAGCAATTTTACCGAATCCAAGCGTAACACCCTCTAAATCGGCAATCGTCGCTAGTATCATCGACTTTTGATTTGTGACATCGAATACCTTTCCGACTGCAGTCGACACCTCCGCAACATTTGCCACAAGGGTCTCGATATCAGAAGCCGAGCTTGCGCTGCTTTGAGCACTTAACTTACTGCTAGCAACGTCTATACTAGGCTGTGTATTTTCTCCGGACACATATAGCAATGCTCGTTGAAAGGTCACCGCCTCAGCTAAGTGACTAAATGCCCAAAGAAAATGTGCCTGCTCTGAATACTTACGTGTATTTGAAGTAGGAGTGCAAGTTGTGCTCGCTCCGCGCTGGGCTTGAGCAGTGATAATATCCGCATCAACAAATCGGCACACATCTGCCAGAGCCAAATCGAAATAATTTAACACTTCAATATTCGCGCGCAGAGTCGCATCCACCTCATTAGGGATATAAAGCTGATTAGTCGCACCAAAAAGATTCAATTGCGCTGGAGCCGGGCTAATATCAGACGTACTAAAGAGCTTTGAGAAGAGCTTCTTCTCTTCGGTTTCAGATATCGCGACCAGACTCTGGAGCTTCACCAACACAGCCGAAACTCCGGAAGACGCCGACCCTGAGGTAGTTGTACTCGGTGTAGCAGTCGTGGGCAGCGCCAATTCAAGATCACCATCTAGGGTAGAAGCGTTGCCAGTAGACGAAGTCGAAGATGTGGAGCTGGTCGTTTTGGATAATTTGATCAACTGTCGAGCTAAGATAAACGGATCCACTCCGCCCATCGACAAATGCGTGAAGCCCAAAAGAATACTAGCACGCTCGTTGTATGGATTTGCTGCCACAAGCTCTTTTGCAAATTTTTCGGCGGTCGCGAAATTACCTGCATCAAATGCGCTCTGAGCTGCAATTAACCGAGTGTCACCTGCCCCATCATCGCCGCCAAAGACCTTATTGAAGTTTGCGGTCCCCCCGCAACTTGCCAAATGAAAGCAAAGAGCAAGCGGAAGGACGCGATAAAACTTAACGACCAACATTGAGTTCATAAAACACCTCTAAGCAGAAGAAGAGGACTTTAGTCAGCGAAAAACACGATGTCTTCGTTCGCCTCAGTCAGGTGATATTTATCCCTTAGCACTTTGCGAGCGTAGCTGGGCGATGTACGTATCCGCTCGATCTCGACACTTAGCTGGTCGCTTTCATTCTGCAGCCCGGCCACTGTTTGGCGCAGAACTTCCTGACTTTTGCGTAGCTCATAGTAGCCACTAATCGTGGTCGTCCCACGCGCCAACCCTAGACACATGACAACGAACCCCAAGGCTAGTAGCAGGGTCACGGCACCACCGGGAATAAATCCACGCTGAGTCATTGCGAGGCTCTGATGAAATTGTGATGATAGTGGGTAGGGATGCTTCATTATAACACGAGGAGCATATCAGGCGTCAAAAACACCAAAAGGCTGACAATGGGCACCCAATCGCCTGAAGATATGAGGGAAAGTGTAAAATGTCGGACAAAGCATCAAATTAAGCTAAAGTTTTTCAGAATTTTTCCGATACCTAGCGCGATTGACCAGGATCGTCGTTCTCACAGAGGTGAAGTGTGTTGATAAAGTTCAGCAAAGTGTCCGCAATGACTCAAGCATTGACCCTTGTTCTCAGCTTTGCCGTCTCCTGTAAGGGGCGTTCTGGGCAGACTATTGAAGTCTCCCCAACACCACCCACAGCGCCATCACCAGGTGCCCCCACTGCGAAACCCGATTCGAGCAACTTTCCCGGCTCCAAGGACACGTTCGGGAACTACAAAAAGGAAAATCCAGACTCGAGTGATCCTTTTGGCGGATCGCCATCTACTAGCACTCCAAGTGGTAGCGGGAACGTTAGCGCCAATCCAAATACTGGGAGCGGCACAGCGAATCCTTCGTCGCCAACTCCAACTCCAACGCCAGCTCCAGCTCCTCTTCCTTCGAACCTGTCAAACTGCGACCGATACAATACGTCCCATTATGGAGGTGGCTATGGCTCGCCATTCCTATCAAATGGAGTATGGCTGGGCTACCAAGACCTCCAGCGGACCGTCCCTTGTCTCCTAGCCATTCCTAAATGCAGCACAGCTGGCTACGGCACAAAGTTTTGCAAGGGGCCTTTAACGTTAGCCAAGGACAGTGCGGATTTCAGTGACAGCTCGATATGCGTTCTGGATTACACTCCATCGGCTACATGCCCCGGCACCTAAAGAACCGTTGGCGTCGTCAAAGGCGCCAGCTACTCACTACGATAAGTGCTTCATCGCAACTTTACGAATGCCGAATTCTGCAAAGCGTACTACAGCCTTGATCAGGCCAAATTCCTCGGCGATCTGCTCGACTACGCCTTGACCGTACGTCGGATGGCGAACATTCTGCCCTATCGCCACATGGGTGATGGGGCTTGCGTCATGATCCGAGTAATCATATCGCGGTCCGTCCGAATACCCCGAAGAACCCGCATGACCACCGATGAGTGCCGACTCTACTTCAGTAACCGGTGCGAAATATTCACGTGGAATCTCTGTCAAAAAACGCGATGGACGGTTTGCGGCCCATTGATTGTAGGTACGACGTCGATATGCACCACATAAAGACAACTTCTGCTTAGCACGCGTCATCCCGACATAAAAGAGCCGACGCTCCTCCTCGATACTGTCCTCATCATCGCTACTGTTGCGGTGAGGCAGCAGCCCTTCTTCCAGTCCAACGATATAGACCCGAGGAAACTCGAGGCCTTTCGCCATATGCAAACTCATGAGTGAAACGCCGCCCTTAGCCTCGACCTCCGAGCTCACTAAGGTTACCGTCTGCAACCATTCGGCAATGTTCGCATCTGGATAGGCCGCAGCAAAATCAGCGATGGCAGAGCCAAGCTCGTGTATGTTTTCGACCTTGTCTAGTGCTTGCTCGGGAAACTTCTTTTCCACATGCTCGATATAACGAGTAGCTGCGAGTAGCTTTTCCACTACCTCGTCGAGGGGGGCTACCAGTAGTTCTCGGCGCAATTTATTCATGAGAGTAGCAAACGCGCTAAACTTTGCCGCTAGCTTTTCGCCCTCGGCAATGAGCGCTTCGATCGTTGGCCACAGGGGAAGGCCGCGACGTGATGCTTCCGCTTCCAGCGTTGCTTCGGCTTTTTTTCCAATACCACGAGTCGGGGTATTTAGTATGCGCTTTACGCTGACGTCATCGTTCGGGTTTATTAGTACGCGAAAGTAAGACATCAAATCCTTGATCTCAGCGCGGTCGTAAAAACGCACCGTGCCGTAGATCTGGTAAGGTAAATTCTCACGCCTTAGCGCATCTTCGAGCATGCGCGACTGGCTATTTGTCCGATAAAAAATCGCGATCTCAGACAAAGGATAACGGTCTAATTCGTCCTTAATCGATCCAATGACCCACCATGCCTCGATTTCATTATCGGTCTCAAGGCGATAGTTAATCAATTCACCGGCCGGATTATCCGTAAATAACTTTTTAGAAACACGTCTTTTGTTGTTTTGAATCATCGAACTCGCGGCATCAACAATATTGCTGCTGCAACGGTAATTTTGCTCCATCGTGATTTTGACGGCGTTAGGGTGGACCTTATCAAAATCAATAATGTTTGATGGGACAGCGCCGCGCCAACTGTATATCGACTGATCATCGTCACCGACCACAAACAAATTCTTGTGCTTCTCAGATAGGTGCGAAATCAGCTCAAATTGCGTCCGATTAGTATCTTGATACTCATCAACCAAAAGATAACGATAGCGATGCTGCAACACATCACGAACCGTCGCATTGCGACGCAGGAGTAGCAGCATGTTCATGATGAGATCACCGAAGTCCATCGCGTTGCATGCCGCAAGGTATTCCTGATAGCGCTTGTAAACCTGCATGCCAACCGGTGGCATCTGGTCCCCATATTCCCGCGCTAAACGGTCATCACTTGGCAACATAGCCATAGTTTTTGCGCGATTTATAGATGCACGATATTCCTGAGCCGTGTTTTCCTCATCTAACTTTACATTTAATTCGGTCAGTATCTTCTTCAAGGCAGTCAACTGATCGGCATCGTCATAGATCGTAAAATCCGACGTGAATCCAAGCTCGGGCGCAAACTCCCGCAACCACCTTGCACAGGCAGAATGGAATGTAGCAATCAGACAACGACTACCCTGAGGGGTAAGGGCCTCGACGCGGGTCCGCATCTCCAAGGCGGCTTTATTAGTAAAAGTAACCGCCAAAATTTCCCAAGGCTTGACACCTTGTTCGATCAGCCAGGCAATCCGATGAGTAATGATCCTGGTCTTCCCGCTACCAGCACCCGCAAACACCACCAAAGGCCCATCTAAATGAGAGGCAGCCTGACGCTGGACATCATTTAGTCCAGTAAGAAGCTTTTCCCCCCGCCGCTCGCCGTTTTTTTTCACCGTGCCACCACCGAGATCGTCCCGCGCCACTAGTCCGGATACCTGTGTCATCAACTGATCCAATTCGTGCTCACTCCACAGTCACCGATTTAGCTAAATTGCGCGGCTGATCCACATCGGTGCCTCGCTTCACTGCTACGTAATAAGACAAAAGCTGCAAGCATACCACCGACAACATCGCTTGCAGGCCAGCATCAGCTATATGCGGACATACTATAAAGTCATCAGCCAGACGACGCAGGTGTTGATCATCCTGATCGCCGACAGCGATAATTCGACCCTGCCGCGCCTTTACCTCTTCGATATTGGACAGCATCTTTTCCCGGTAGACATCTTGCGGTGCGATAGCCACCACGGGCATATGACGATCGATTAAAGCGATCGGGCCGTGTTTGAGTTCACCGCCTGCGTAGCCCTCGGCATGAATATAAGAAATTTCTTTGAGTTTGAGTGCGCCTTCTAGCGCGATAGGATAGCTAGTCCCTCGACCCATGAATATAAAGTTAGCAGCCTCGTCATATTTCGCGGCGAGCTGCTCGATCGCTACCTTGCCATCGATTGCCTGATCCATACGCGCTGGAAGCGTTTTCAGAAGAACGGCGGCCTTTTTTAAATCCGAGATGGTTAAGGTTTTACGTTTATAACCTAGTCCCAATGATAGCAAATAATGTGCAAGAAGCATGGCTGTGAATGCCTTTGTCGACGCCACGCCAATTTCGGGACCTGCATCCATATGCAAGGTCACATTCGCCTCGCGCGCGATCGATGACATCTTAACATTACAAACGGCGAGAACTTGGCAACCGTGTTCCTTAGCCTGCTTAACTGTGGCAAGGGTATCGGCTGTTTCACCAGACTGTGACACAGCTATGAATAACGTATTCTTGCTAAGCCAAGGCTGGCGATAGCGAAATTCGCTGGCGAGCTCGACATTGACCGGCAGCTGAACAGCTGGCTCAAGATAGTACTTTCCAAGTAGAGCCGAATAGTACGCCGTACCACAGGCGACCATACAAATATTGTCGATCCGGCTAAGGTCCAGCTTGGATAAGCCAAGCTCATCATCATTAGGAATCCCCGAGTCTAAATCAATCAGGCGCTTAAGCATGCCAGAGAACACGCGGGGCTGCTCATGAATTTCTTTAAGCATAAAGTGCTTGAAGCCAAGCTTTTCAGTACTAGCGCTGGAAATATCTAGCTCGACGAAATGCGGAGCAACGACGTTTCCGGAAAAATCCCAGATCTCCACCCCTTGCTCTGTGATACGTCCGACCTCTCCGTCATTCAAGAAATGCGCCCTAGTTGTATGACGCACAATCGCCATAGCATCGCTGGCAAAAAAGTTTTCATTGCGACCTGCGCCAATCACCAGCGGCGATCCTTGCTTGACCACGTAAACTGCATCGGGCTCGTTGCCGACTAAAATCCCCAGGGAAAAAGCTCCCTTTAACTGCGGAATCATGGCCATAATGGCTTTGAACGGCGTCTTATGCCGGCCTAATTCCCGGACGAATAAATGCAGTGCGACTTCGGTATCGGTTTCCGATTGAAACGTCACACCCTCGCCAGTCAATTGCTTTTTTAATTCAAGATAGTTCTCGATAATTCCATTGTGGACCAAAGCTACATTGGCATGCGCATGAGGATGGGCGTTAGTTGTATTTGGAGCGCCGTGCGTAGCCCAGCGGGTGTGTCCAATACCGCGTGTGGCGCCTGCAGGAAGCTCGCTGAGTAGCGGCTTAAGTTGGCTCAGCTTGCCCTCGGCCTTAACAACACCGATTTCGGCACCATCAAGCACAGCGATACCAGCTGAATCATAGCCTCGGTACTCTAACCGAGACAGACCGTCAAAAAGGATGTCTATGCACTTTTGTTTACCAATGTAGCCGACAATGCCGCACATAGCCTAAATCCTTTTTAGCTAATAAGTACTGATAGCGGTGGGACCCGTTCGCCAGATGCCACCACAGTGTTTTTAAGAACAGAACCTGCACCAATCACACAGCCAGATCCAATCTGCGTCTTACCAGACAAATGACAACCTGACTCAATAATGGAATCGACACCGATGACGACGTCTTCATCGATATATATAGATTCCGCGAGCCGCAGAGTAACACCGCTTAGCATAAGCTCTCGCCGCTTGCGCGCCATTAACCACGACTCAGCATCAGCTAGCTGCATCCGATCGTTCACACCACCAAACTCCTGCCAGTCGGCAGCCTCATGAGCACACACGCGAAAGCCGAGTGTCCGCGCATGCTGAACGCAGTCGGTTAGATAGTACTCATTCTGCGCATTGTTTGGTGTCAGTAATTGCAGAGCTGCAAACAAAACATCGACACGAGCAAATATGATGCCTGTATTGCACAAATCAATCGAGCGAGTTGCCGCATCGGCATCTTTCTCTTCAACAATTGCTAATAACTCGCTACCTCGCGTCACCATGCGTCCATAACCACGAGGCTTCGGCACTCGCATACCCAACACGGCCAGATCGGCAGAGTGTTCTCGCGCATCTCGAACGAATTCAAGTAACGACTCCGGCTGTACTGCCGGCACGTCACCCGCCATGATTAGAATATAATTGCACGTTATCGGAGAGCCCTGGACTTTGTGGCCAGCCGCATATGGTGGAGGCTTAATACCGGCGAATAAAGCTGCCGCTGCCGCAACGGCGTCCCCGGTACCCTGACGATTTTTCTGCACTGCAACGCAGAGTTCTTTACGCTGATTCAAAAAAGAAAGTAGGTTTGGTTGATCATCGCTAACCACCACACCCACAGATTTCGCCCCGATACGAGCCAGAGTAGTCAGCGTCCAATCAAGCATGGGACGTCCCGCCACGGGATGCAGCACCTTAGGCAGCGAGCTTTTCATACGCGTGCCTTTACCTGCTGCTAACACTAAGCCAGCAACTCCCAATACGCTCAAGTCATCCACGGTAGGCTTCGTCATTTGGCTCGACGCCACGGATGTGCTCCCTCTGTTCCTTATGTTGCTCGAATCCTAGACATAACATAATTGCAACGACCTCGTCATGCTGTTGCGCACTCCTGACATAGGTATGTCAACACGAGAAAAACCTATGCAGGACAGAAAGATGAGACTAAAGTAATCGGGTCTGAGTATGCCAAAAAAGGATGCCGTCGTGGGTTTATTCGATCGTTTCAAAGATTACCGCAAGCAGCGTGACGACCGCAAAATCAGCAAGTCCCTGAGCACTATTAAAAACTCAAAGGCGATCAAAGAAGATCGCCAATCAGCGATAGACTACTTCAAAGGCTTAGATGATCCCCATACAGCAGTGCCAGCCTTACTGCAACGCTTCGAATACAGCCTAGAACACGGCATCAACGATACCCGCGAGAAAGAATCTTGCATGGCAGGCATCATTGCCTTCGGCCAAGATGCCCTACCGCACGTGCGCGAACATCTCCTAGTGACTAATCGGATCGCCTGGCCCATCAAAGTACTGAAGGCCCTTGGCGAGGAGGTCCAAGTGATTGAGATTCTTAAAAGCGCCTTGGATTTTGACGATGTGCGCTTCGACCAAGCCAAAGTTGACAAGAATTACGACATCTTGTGCTACATGATCGATTATAAGCTCCCCAGCTTCAGCGACAAATTAGCGCACTTTTTAGTCGATCCAGATGAGCGCGTGCGCTTCGCCGCGACAGAAGTTCTCATCGAGCAAGATGATCCGGCAGTACCGAGCTATTTGGAGCATTTTATTGGCGACGAAAGCCCAGACAATACCCGCATTCGCCGCTCTGTGATCGAAGCCTTCCTGAAACATGGTTGGCAACTTAAACAGCCCGAACTTTTTCCCAACGGACAGGTTGTAGGCCCTCTCTTCGTTACCAAAGATAAGAGGCTCGAAGTTCGGCAATGACAGCCGTGCTCGTTAATCCAACTCGCCTGTGCCAGATCGAAATCCAAGTGAGTGATCTTGCGCGTGCAGTGAACTTTTATTCAGAAGCACTGGGGTGGCGCCCGGTACCTGCTGAAATGCATGAACTGGTAGTCCTAGAAGTACCGCCAGACTGCGCCTTTGGAATCAGCCTTCGCCCAGGTCGCAAGTCGCGAAAATCCGAAAATAATTTGGTCCCTTACTTTGCGGTCGATGATGCCGAAGCTGTCTTGCGCCAGGTTGAGGCACACGGCGGCCGCCGGATCATCGGGCCGACCAAGCTCCCGGGCTACGGCACCATCTATCAGTGCGAAGACCCGGACGGTACGCGAATCGGCCTATATACGAAGATATAGCCCTAGACTTTTAATGCTTGATCACCTCTGACAGCTTGAAGTCCTGCTCCTCAGCGCAGTATTGGCAACGCACCGCCAGCTTACCAGTCTCTTGCAAAATATCTTTCAGCTGATCTTCGCCCAGGGCCGTCAAAGCCAACATCATTTTGTCCCTGGAGCACGTGCACTGAAACTTTAACGGACGGGTCATCAACAAGCCAAAGCCGCCGGATTGACCCTGCAGAAATGCGACGATCTCGTCGGCGGACTGACCTGCTGCAAGGCGATCAGAAAGCCCAAGGGATTTCTGCATCCGCTCTTCAATGGCGGCCAACTCAGCCTCATCAAGCACGGCGCCGCCCAGTTTTTGTACGAGCACGCCACCGGCAGCCAGCACTGAACCATCCGGCGCTAGTTTGACACCTGCCGCTACAGCCGATGGTATTTGTTCAGAATCCGTGAGGTAGCGAGCAATGTCAGCGGCGATCTCGCCATTTTGCAGAGCGCACATCGCGTTATACGGCCCACCGTGGTCCATAGACAACCCACGGGTGACTGTAAGTATGCCGGCACCACCAAGAGCCTCACCCACCGACTCCGGGACAATGTCTCCTTCATTAAGTACTTCCACTAAGCGAGGCGGCACCGTGTAACCTCGGCAGTGACCGTCGCCGTTACACTCAGCAATGACCTTAGAGAGCGCCCCGTCCTCACCGGCGAAGATAGTATGCACATACTCCCTACCAGCCTTAAGAGTGGATGCTAGCAATGCCGTACAGCTTACCGCACGCCCGACAGCAATAGTAGTCAGGGGGTCCAACTGATGCCGACGCTGAATTTCCCGCACAATTTCTGTCGTCACTGCAACAGCGCAGCGGGCCCGATAATCGTACATATGATAATGAGACAAGATGTCCACAAGGACTCCTTTCAAATAATTTCTCGTGACCAAATTTGGTTAAACCAACTGACGCGGAATATCCGAATGCAGCCTGGTGAGCAACTCGTAGTGAATCGTGCGCGCCCACCCGGCCAAATCCTGTGCCGAGACCTCGTCATTACCATCAGCGCCGATTAACGTCACCTGGTCACCGACCTCGACTGCCGGCAAATGTGTCGTATCCACCATCATCATGTTCATGCAGATACGGCCGACTATGGGACAGCGAGCGCCCCGAATCAGCACATAACTGGCAGCTTCCCCAGCTATACGCGGATATCCCTCGTAATAACCCACCGGAAGCACGGCCACGCGCATATCGCGAATAGCGCGAAACGTGCAGCCATAACCGATAAATTGCCCCGCGGCTACAGGCTTGACTGTGGTCACTTCGGTCCGCCAAGAAAGTACCGGCTTCAGGTCCAGCACCTGATTTTGCAGCTGCAAATAGGACACCCGCGTCAGAGGTGATGGCCAAGACCCATAAAGCGAAATGCCTACGCGCACTAGGTCAAAATGACTTGTTGCCATTATCAACGCGGATGCACTCGACGCGGCATGAAGCATAAGTTGAAAGCCAGCATCAGCAAAAACCTGAGCGGCCCGATTAAAGATTTCGAGCTGCTTGGTTGCGTAACCGTGATCGGTGACATCCTCGACGTTGGCAAAGTGAGTGCAAAGACCAACAATTTTAGCACTATGTGGCCTCAAAAGCTGCGCCACCACTGCGGCCTCGCTCAGGGCAAATCCCTGCCGCGACATACCAGTATCGAATTTAATATGAATACGCCCTGGAGCGCCGGCCTGAAGCCAAGC
This sequence comes from uncultured Pseudomonadota bacterium, assembly GCA_903915625.1. Lineage (GTDB taxonomy): Bacteria > Bdellovibrionota_B > Oligoflexia > Oligoflexales > CAIYRB01 > CAIYRB01. Next base: position 53,834 of record CAIWTN010000111.1, read on the forward strand.
AGCTAATACCGCCTGATTACCCAGGACCAAATCTAAGTCGAGAGCACTTGCCGCCGGAATCTCGCGCGCTACAGCCGGCCCCACCACCAGAATGTGCCCACTGTAGCCAAAACCGCGTAGTTTTGCCCCCTCCGCAACATAGTTTACACAAATCCAAGCCGGCGACTCGCTGGCTAAGACTTGGTAAACCTCGGCTAGGCCGTGGCCATAAGCATTAGATTTAAGCACAGGTGCTACAAGCTCTTTGCCGGCAAGGCGGCAAAATAGATTGTAGTTGTGACGTATTGCGGCGCTACTTAATTCAATCGTGCTAAGCATGTCGACTCCATACTCCGATTTTACACGGATCTGCGAAGTCTGACAGATTTTTGGCTCTCAAAGTCCCCTGACTCGCAGCGGATACACCTGATCTGCCCTCACGCCTACCGCTACGAATGGTTGAACGATAGACAAAATATCTGGTGACCGTGCGCAAGGTTTGCCGCCCAAGACAGTGCTCAGCTTCGCCTTATCTATGGACAGTACGCCAACGGAGAGCAAGCCTTGTGCGTCGTGCGCGTACACAGCATAGGGCATGCTACAGCTATCTATATACTCGATCTGTAAGACTGCACGGTCAGCCCGATAAGCCAGGTTTAAGGAGCTAGGCGCGCTTAGCTGGAGAGCTTCGTTGGCGGCAGGCGTGATCGGTAGCAGAGCTGTTTGACTAGGCAAGTTAAGAGCTGCCTCAGCAGTCCTCACCCAGATGGGCTTAGCTAGTTCAGAAGGACAATGCACATTGGGAAAGCGCGCCACCAACATGCCGATATGCGCCTCGCCGCTAGCCGAAGAGCCCAAGACGACTCCAAGTGGAGCCTCGTTACATTGACGTTGATACTCCAAGCTAAGCCCCGACGCATTCGCTGACAGCGAGCGCACCGGCGCCAATTGCAGGGAAAACACGCGTGCCAGCGACTTAGACCGATCTGGCAACGGCCGAACGCTAAAGTCTCCGCTGTGACCGAGAACCTTCAAATGATGAGGCTTCGGCGCCGCTAAACAAGAGATAGTCCGCTCGCGACTGGCGACGTCCTCAATCATGGCAATTTCCAATTGGTGACGACCTACGCGGTGGACTAGCGTACCCAGATCACGACCACAACGACGGGTATAGACCGCAAACAAGTCACGCTTTGAGCCACTTGCGGCTAAACGCACTTCCTCGACAGGAACTGCCGTCACTCGCATGCCTGCGTTCACAGCCATGGGAGCGATCTTCTTGAAAGACCTAGTAGCTAAGAACTCAACGCCGACTTCTACAGTCTCAGGCATCGAAGTGCACAAGACGGAGGCCTCGGTGACTGCCGCCGCAACCTCCATGACTCCAGACTTTTTATCTTCGAGGGCCACTAGGCCGTAATACTTGCTACCGCAGGGCAATGTAACCTGCAGCCGCAGGATCTCGCCTGCGTACCCTTGCGGAATCGCCGGACGGAGCTGCAACTTCGGCATTGCCGCGTTAGCACTGCTCGCCCAAAATCCCAACACCACCACAAATCCAGTCAATTTAGGCAGTCGCATACAGTCACCTGCATGGCAAGAAAGGGGAGATATGACTCGAATTCCTGATTCTAATGATTTTATAATAAAAAGCAATTTTTATTAATAA
>CAIWTN010000112.1 GCA_903915625.1 uncultured Pseudomonadota bacterium
GAGACCCTAAGGTCACTCCAATTGTCTGTCGCGATGCGCGCAACAATTTCACCCGCTACCGATCCTGTGAGAGCTCCAGTATCAAGCACTATCAGTCGTCCTGTCTTTCGTACTGAGTTTTTTATCGTATCCCAATCTATAGGGCTAATAGTGCGTAAATCGATCAAATCACAGTTGACTCCTTCTGTCCGTAACTCATCCACTGCCCGCAGGGCCTCCACTACCATATAGGACATCGCAACAATGGTTATATCCTCCCCCTGGCGGAGTAGTCGCGCTTTACCTAGGTCAACACGACTGTCCCCTTCAGGAACATGTCCAATGGCATTGTGCAACCAGCGGTGTTCGAAAAAAAGCACAGGATTAGGGTCAAAGATGCTCGATAAAAGCATGCCCTTTGCATCCTCCGGGGTAGTAGGCATTACTACCTTTAATCCAGGGACATGAGCAAACCAGGCATGTAGCGACTGAGAATGCGTCGGGCCCTGTCCCCAGCCGCGTCCAAGTACTAATCGGATTGTAATCGGTACTGAACGTTGTCCGCCGAACATGTAATGCCACTTAGCAGCGTTGTTCACCAACTGATCCATTGCAAGTAGAAAAAAATCCATTCGCTGATGCACCATCACAGGTCGCAAGCCCTGCAGAGCAGCCCCAATAGCCACACCTGTCATGGCATTCTCCGATGTAGGCATATCCCAAACCCGCTCAGAGCCAAAGCGCTCCTTCAGTCCAGCGGTCGTGCCAAAGATGGTCTTTGGATCATCTATACCTAAACCGTAACAAATAACGCTCGAATCCAATGACATCGCAATATGCAACGCTTCGTTTACCGCCTGAACGAAACTTATTCTACGTTGTATTTTTGACATAAGTTAATAATCACTGCTTGTAGACGTTATCAAAAGCTTCCAACGGATCTGGATAGGGCGAATCTTCCGCAAAGGTAAAAGCTGCATCAATCTCAGTTGCAATACTCTTGTGCATAGCATCAATCTGTGAAAAAGTTAATTCTTTATTACCAAGTAGTCTATTCTCATATAATAAAATTGGGTCGCGTTCCTTCCACAATAGAAACTCCTCCTCAGTGCGGTATCCGATGTTATTATCGTAATTTGGTCCACAGTGTTCACGCCACCTGTATGTATTAAATTCTAGAAATTGTGGGCCATCTCCTTGCCGTATTGACTGCAAGGTGTCAACAACTGTGCTGTATATTTGTTCAACGTTGTTTCCATCTCCTTCCCTTGCACGTAGCCCAATCGCACCCACCATTTCGTGAATCTTTCGGTTTTGAGGTTGACGTACATTCAGTGGGGAATACACAGAATAGAGGTTGTTTTCACATACAAAAAGTACAGGCAAACGCTTAATTATAGAAAAATTCAAGGACTCATAAAAAACGCCCTCCTCCACTGCGCCGTCACCAAAGAAAATACAACATACTTGATTAGTCGACTTGAGCACTGACGCCAGCGCCATCCCAACTCCAACCGGAATCGAGTTTGCGACAATAGCCGTGCTACCCTCAAATCCGACGGATAAATCGATCAAATGCATTGACCCACCTCTACCCCGAGAGCAGCCAGTAACCTTGCCATAAAGCTCCGCAATCATTTTTTTTAAATTACCACCTTTGCCAAGATAATGTGCATGTGATCGATGTGTACTGATCACAAGATCATCACGGCGAAGTGCTTTACCAACTGCCACCGCTACAGCCTCTTGTCCAATCGAAAGATGGGTCGGACAGCGCATATTACCTTCCTTATATCGCCTCGCAATTTCTTCCTCAACGTAGCGAATACGTTTCATCTGATAAAGCAATTCGAACTGAGATTTTAACTTATCGTTATATTGAAATGTTTCCGTTAGCATATTGTGTTTTTAATGCATATTCAATAAAAGTATTTTGTACATTATGGAATAAACCAAAAATAGTCTCCTGAATAACCAACTTTTTTAAAAAAAGTCACCCAATCATCGACATGCATCATTGTCTTTGCGGTCAGATTCCAGGCTTCCATTGCCTTCTTCTCTTCTGCGTTGCGGTAGGCATCAAGAGTAACGAAGGCCTTTCCACGAGAAACACGCATTATTTCTTGCAATCCCTTCGCACAGTCATCTATTTCTAAATTGTGTAACGTGGTGACTGAGATGACCAAATCAAACGATTTATCTTCATAAGGCAAATCGATAGCATTTCCAACCTTTAAAAATGGTTTAACTTCATCAACAGAATTATTGATAGCATATTCAGAAATATCTACTCCAGAGACAGTAATTCCGGGAATCAATCGGTGAAAATCATACAGCATGAAACCTTTGGCACAACCAACATCCAATACAGAATCATTTGCCTTTATACCAAAGTGATTTCTAAATGTTGGGATCACTGGCTCCCAAAAACGCGGATGGTAATAAAAACCACCATAACCATTTCGCCTTTCACCATCAAAGAATTCTTTACCAAACAGACGGGCCGTTTGCCTATCGGCTTCGGTCTTTTCGTGTCCACGCACTTTTACGTCACGTTTAGTTCGCGGATAATTTACTAGTAAGTCGATTTCTATTCCCATTTGAAATTTCTTTCATTTAAAATTAAGATATTTAATCATAAGCCAGACATTTTCTTACCCTTTATAGATATATATAGAATAATAATTATTTAGCTAAATATTCAACCACATGAGCATGGTAGTTAATTATCAAAACGGTTTGTCGATAACTAATATCAAAAGAAGGAGATCACAGTGCGGACCACATACCCAACTTCGGCTGGGGTGAGCTCCGGATAGATCGGCAGGCTGATCATAGTTTTAGCGTACCGCTCGGCATTGAGGAACTCACCTGGCTTGTATCTCAAGCTTTTGGCGGATTCCTGTAGGTGGATAGGGATGGGATAGTGCACGCGGGTATCGACGCCACGCTCCTTCAGATGCGCAACCAGGGCATCACGGCGGTCAGTACGGATGACGAAGTTGTGATACACACACTCTTCCCACGCTTGATCCACCGGCACCTGCACGTAAGCGGACAGACCCTTCGCGTAGGCTTTCGCGATCTCGCGGCAACGCGCATTCCAGCCGTCCAGCCGCTCCAGCTTGATCTCCGCAAAAGCGGCCTGCATGGTATCGAGCCGCGAGTTGAAGCCCCACATCTCGCACTCGTCGCGATTGCGCAGGCCGTGGTTGCGTAACTTGCGCAGCTTTGCGTCCAGCGCGCCGTCGTTGGTGGTAATGAAGCCGCCGTCACCGTAGACACCCAGGTTCTTCAGCGGGTGCAGGCTAAAACCCGCAGCCGTGCCCAAGCCGCCAACACGCTTGCCGCGATAGCGCGCGCCAATAGCCTGAGCCGCGTCTTCCAGCACGAACAGGCTATGACGCACCGCAATGGCATTGATCTCGTCCATCGCTGCCGGCCGGCCCGTCAGATGGACCGGGATGATGCCTTTGGTGCGCGGCGTGATGGCTGCCTCGACCTTCGCCGGATCAATATTGAAGTCCTCGCACACATCCACCAGCACTGGCGTGGCGCCTGCGGCGGCGATCACCCAGGCGGAAGCGATGAAGGAATTTGTCGCCGTGATCACCTCGTCGCCGGGGCCGACCTCCAGCGCCTTGAGCACGAGAAACAGCGCATCCGACCCGTCGGCCACGCCCAGCACATAGCGTACGTCGAGGAACTCGGCGACCTTGCGCTCGAACGACTCCAACCGCTCGCCCATGATATAGCCGCCGCTGCGACCAACAGCGAGAAACGCCTGCGTCAACTGCGATTCCATGCTGTGAAACTGCCGCGCCAGATCGACAAACGGGATGACCATGTTTTCAGCCATAAAACGCCTTAATCAACGCAACCACCCGGTCCTGCTGCTCTCGGGTGATGAATTCGTGCACGGGTAGGGAAAGGGCCTGCGCCGCGATCGTCTCGGTAACTGGAAAATCACCCGGCTTGTGACCAAGAAAGGCAGCCGCCGGCTGCAGGTGCATTGGGACCGGGTAATGCACCTTGGCATCGACCCCGTGCGCGACCAGGTAGCGCTGCAACTCGTCGCGCCGCTCGCAGCGCACCATATAAAGGTGGTAGACCTGCACGACATCGGCCTCGCGGTGCGGCACGGTGATCTGCGGAATGTCACGCAGGCATTCGTCGAAGTAGTTCGAATGCGCGATGCGCGACTTCGTGATGTGGCCGATCTTCTCCAGCATGTGGAGAGCCACCACTGCCTGTATGGTGTCCAGGCGCGAGTTGTACGCGAATAACCGGCACTCGTCGCGGCCGGCCAGGCCATGGTTACGGAGCAGGCGCAGTTTGTTGGCCATTTCGTCCGAATTGGTGGCAATCATGCCGCCGTCCCCCCACACGTTAAGATTCTTCAACGGGTGGAAGCTAAAACAGGCGAAGGTGCCCAATTCACCTGCCTGGCGGCCTTTGTAGGTGGCCTTGATAGCATGGCAGGCGTCGCCGACGATCGCCAGGCCGTGCTTACTGGCGATGGCCTCGATGGCGTCCATTTCGCAAGGCTTGCCAGACCAGTGCACGGGCATGATTGCTTTGGTATTGGGAGAGATCTTGCGCTCGATCTCACAGGGATCGATGTTGTAGTCCTCACCCACGTCGGCGAAGACGGGTTTGGCGCCGGCGGTGACGATAGCGCCTATGGTCGCGTAGAAGGTATAAGGCGTGGTGATGACTTCATCGCCCTTGTCGATGCCCAGCGCCTTCAGACTTAAAAACAGCGCATCAGTACCGCTGCCCACACCAATGGCGTGGCGAGTGTTGTTTAGCTTAGCGAACTCGGTTTCGACCTTGTCGACCTCACTCCCCAATGTGAAATCGCCACGCTTGACGACCTCGCGGATCTTTTCCCAAATGAGTTCATGGTCGGCGAATTGGTCCTGCAAATAGCTGTGGTTGATCTCAAGCGCACCAGTCTGCCGGTATTGCTCGGGCAAGAAATTCCGCGTCATTTTCATAATCGAATCCTCAAGCATTGTGGACGTAGTTCAATGGCAAGTCCATGATTTCTTCTAGGTTCTTCTTTACCCAGTCGACAGTGGCGTCGACTCCCGCTTCAAAGCTCACTGTTTCCTCCCAGCCCAGTTGCGCCTTCGCCTTCGACGAGTCCATCAGGTAGGCCTGGTCCTTGCCGGCGCGGTCGGGCGCAACTTCCACCATCGAATCGAAGGCTACACCAACACGCTGGCATATGGTTTCCACCGCTTGGCGTATGGTTAGGAAACGGTCCGACGAGAAGTGGTAAATCTGCCCGGTCATGCCGGCTGCGGCCGCGCGCATAATACCGTCGGCCACGTCGCCCGCCTCAATGAAGGCGCGTACCGAAGTGCCACCGCCATGCAGTTGCAATTTGCGGCCGGTAAGTGCGCAAATGATGGCCCGTGGCACAATGCGGTAAAGTTGTTGGCCGGGGCCGTAAAAGTTGGCAAAGCGGGCGAACACCACCGGGAAGCCGTAGTTTTGGTGAAACGCCCGCAAACTCATGTCGATCGCCGCATGCGATACCGCATAGGGTGTGCTGGGATTGTAGTACCAGGATTCCTTGATCAGCTGGTCTTGGCTGCCGTAGACCTCGGGCGTAGAAACGCGCACATAGCGCTCCAGCCAGGCGAAACGGCGCAACTGATCGTGCAGGCGCACTTTCGAGATAATATTGGTGGTGTACCACTGCCCCGGTTCCTGCCAACTTTCAGCGACCATGCCCTGACCCGCAAAATCGACCACGACCTGCGGACGGAAGGCATCCAGCACCTCAAGTATCAGCGGCAAATCGCGATTGATATCCGCTTGGTAAAACTTGTAATTTATGGCCTTGGGTAGCTCCCGATAGGGCAAGAAGATATCGGAACCTTCCGGCGAGCGATTAAAACCGACCACCTCAGCCCCGTCTCTCACCGCACGTGCGACGAACGCCGCGCCTGCGAACGAGTTGCTGCCCAGGATCGCGTACCGCAGAGAGCTCACCGTTTTTGCTCCGGTTGATTTTTGTGGAGCCACTGCATGATCATGTGCCCAACCACCAGTTGCAGGTCTTCGGCGATCTGCATGTCGTCCACCGCGAAGTGCAGCGGCAGATCGGCCATAGCCTTCGCCTTGCCGCCGCTATACCCAAGGATGGCGCAAGATTTCACATCCATGACCTTAGCCTGCTCGAGGGCGCGCAGAATGTTGGGCGAATTACCGCTTCCGGTGAGCACGATCAGCAGGTCGCCGGCCTGAGCCTGGACCGCCAGCTGCTCCGAGTAAATGTGGTCGTAACCGACATCGTTAGCCAGACAGGTTATCACGGCAGCGTTGGCCGAAAGTGCATTCACGCGCATACCGCCACCGGTACGCTTGGCAATACCGTAGACAAAGTCATTGGCCAAATGAATGGCATTACCGGCACTGCCACCGTTGCCGCAAAAGAACACTTGGCGCCCATGGGTCCAGCAGTCCTGCATGGCCTGCGCCAGGCTGACAACGCCAGACCAGTCGGCCTGAGCCAGAACGCGCTGCAGGCGGGTGGAATAATCGCTGAAAAAATCCGCCGACATTGAGTTCGTCGCCATATTCTTCAATTGACAGACAGGACGGTTCTTTCCATCCACTTCAGATTGTAGAAGTGGTCTTCGTCCTTAAGCACGCCACTCTTGAATTTCTCGATGATTTCCTGAATCGCAATTTCCACCGACTTTTTCGGCTTGAACCCAGTCGCAAGCAGCTTGCCGGAATTGACGCGGTAAGAGCGCGGGTCATTCGACTCGGTCACCACGATATCCACCGGGATATGCTTGGCAGCTAACCTGGCTATGTCGAGTATGGAAATGTTCTCGAAGCCAGCGTTGTAGACGCCAGCGAGCTTCGGATGGTCTAAGAAGTGTAGGTAGACATCGGTAATGTCATCGATATGAATGTTCGGGCGTATCTGGGTACCGCCGAATACAGTAATACGCCCTTTGGATAATGCTTGCATAGTCAATAGGTTCACCGACACGTCTAGTCGCATCCGAGGTGAATAGCCGCACACCGTCGCCGGGCGAACAATCTGCACGATCATCTTATCGGCGTAACTTTTGAGCACCGGCTCTGAGACCATCTTGGTCTTGTTGTATTCAGAGATAGGCTTTAGCTCCAAGTCTTCGGTAACCTCCAGCTCCTCTTTCACTCCGTATACGCTACCAGAGGAGGCATAAATGAATTGCTTGACTCCCTTACGCACCGCCTTGTCGGCCAATTGCATCGTCGCCAGAGCGCTGATCTCCCAGGTTAGCTTGGGGTCGAGATCACCACAGGGATCGTTAGCGACAGAAGAGAGATGAATGATAGTATCAACTCCATCTAACGAGATCTGGTCGATGTCGCGTACGTCGCCACTTGTCACCCTTAGCCGCGGGTGCGGCTTGAGGAAATTGCCGAACCAAACAGTGTCCAGAACCTCCACGTCGTAGCCGCGCTCTAATAGTTTGGGCACCAGCACAGTACCCTTGTAACCGCATCCACCCGTGACAAGCACTTTCATGAAACCCCCTTAATTAAAAAAATAGAAACCTCTGCCTGAGGCATTAATAAAATACAAGTGAGACTATTAGATATCGCGGCCAAAAATATCTCGGCTGTATACTTTCTCTGCAACATCCTGGACTTCGGGATTCTGTCGGTTAGCAATAATTACATCAGCTTTCGCCTTAAAAACCACCAAATCGTTGATTACAGGTGAGCCGAAATGATAGGACTCATCAAGCAAGGGCTCGTAAACGATCACATCTAATCCGCTGGCTCTGACCCGCTCAATCACGCCATAGATGGCGCTGGTTCGGTAATTGTCGGAGCCAGACTTCATGACGAGACGGTAAACACCCACCACCGGCTTGAAATCCGTTTGTTTGACCCGCTTCTGCGCCAACCGAATAACCTCGCTTGCAATGAAGTCTTTCCGCTTGGCGTTGGCAGTCACTATGGCTTCAATCAATGACTGTGGCACATCTTTGTAATTGGCCAGCAGCTGTTTGGTGTCTTTGGGTAAGCAATATCCGCCGTATCCAAAGCTGGGATTGTTGTAGTGAATGTCTATGCGCGGGTCAAGGCACACGCCGTCAATGATTTGATGAGCGTCCAAGCCATGAATGGCGGCGTAGGTGTCCAGCTCATTGAAATATGCCACACGCATCGCAAGGTAAGTGTTAGCAAAGAGTTTGATTGCCTCAGCTTCAGTGTTATGTGTAAACAATACTTCAATACCGGTCTTGATAGCACCTTGCTGAAAAAGCCTGGCGAAGTTTTCAGCGCGCTTGGACTTTTCCCCAACGATGATACGGCTGGGATACAAATTGTCAAAGAGGGCCTTTCCTTCCCGCAGGAACTCCGGCGAGAAGATAAGGTTCTGCGTCCCAAGCGTTTCCTTGGTCTTCGAGGTGTAACCCACTGGCACAGTGGATTTGATGACCATAACCGCATTAGGGTTGATTGCCATGACATCTTTAATTACGGCTCCAATGCTACTGGTATTAAAGTAGTTAGTGTCAGGAGCGTAGTCAGTAGGCGTAGCAATGATGACAAAGTCTGCTCCCTCATATGCCTCTCGGTTGTTAAGGGTGGCACGGAAATTCAAAGTTTTGTGCTTTAAAAAATCCTCGATCTCAGCGTCCTCAATCGGGGACTCTTTACGGTTGAGCATCTCAACCTTGGTAGGTACGATGTCTAAGCAAACAACCTCATTGTGCTGTGCCAAAAGGATACCGTTTGACAGTCCTACATACCCTGTTCCCGCTATTGCTATTTTCATTTATTCTTACTAATAGGTGCATTGAACCCGCTAAACCCCAATATCGGGCCCGCCCTTTTCATAGGAGCAGTATTCGCAATCAGGGATTCGTTTTCAGTCAAAAGAACCTAATGCGCCCAAACTTTAGACAACCATAAAGAATTCAAACCACTTAACATCAAGAAGCCACAAACCATCAAACCAAGGTCCGCGGGCTTGGTTCATATTCACGTGCATTTCTAACATCACATACGCCTACTCGCAAGATCAGCCCCACCCACCCCCACACCACCAATGTCAGGGGACTTTGCCTCGGCATGGATGGACTCAATCTCAGCCCTTAAGGCCTCATACTCAGCCATCTTTCTCCTCAAGAACCTGCCAGTTAGCTGAGCTTTCTCTGCAATCCCCTGAGGCGTGAGCACATAGACATAACCAAACTTGTTCTTGGACTGGCTGAAGTTTTGCACCTTCAAGTACCCCTTGTCGATCAACGCATTGAGGCAGTAATTGAGGCCACTGGTGCTCACACCCAGCTTTTGCGCGATCTCGCGCTGGGTCATGTCCGGGTTGTCTTGCAACATGCGCAAAACCCGAAAGTTGGTGTCCTCTTGCAGCTGAGATCGGCGGCTGGTCATGAAAAGAGTGTTTTAGGCAGGCTACCGCAATGCAGAGCCCTTAAAGGCCAGCACGCGAAAGGAGTTTTGCGGCACCTTAATGAACATTTGTTCAATTTCGTAAGATCTTAGCATTCGCTGGGCATTTTTTGACAAGCATCGCGAGAATTCATTATCGAAAAAAGAATTATTTTGAGCTCCTGAGGCCCATAAAGTTAAAAGGTCCTAGTGGAGTCAACTGACATCTAAGATTACTGGCTGATGGCGCAATAACTGATGGCGCAATTGGAGTGACACACTAGGCTTGCCTAGCTAAAATGAGCAATCCAAACAAGGATGAGAACTATTGCTCATACCAAAGCACTTTGCGTAATCGTAAAAAACTATAAAAAATTTACAACATGGATCTTTTCTCTGCACTTGGTTTTAAATGGAATCGATCAAAAATTCCTGATTCCATTTCAACGCATTCAACTGAGCGCGTTAGTTTTCGTTTCCATCAAATGCTGTCCGTTTTTGTTTGGGATGCGTCTGTCCTTGAAGGAAACCCGTTCACCTATCCTGAAGTCAAAACTTTGCTTGATGGCGTAACTGTCGGGGGACGTAAAATTTCTGATCAAGAACAGGTTCTCAACCTTGCAGAAAGCTCCAAGCATCTACTGGCGATAGTCAAAGCGAACCGGTTCAAATTAGACAAAGCGACTTTCACTGACTTGCACAGTCTCGTGGCAAGAAATGAAGCCTTGGAATGGGGGCACTTTAGGGGTGAAGGCAAGGAAATATCTTATTCACCTGATGTTGCACTGGGAGAGC
>CAIWTN010000113.1 GCA_903915625.1 uncultured Pseudomonadota bacterium
AAGTGATTTCGTCTACAACTTCCCGCGCCACATGTTTAGGGGGCGTGCTCAAGAGTTACTGGGCGATGCTCTTCGTTATGCTGGCGAGATTAAGGGCGCTGCTGAAAACTATGGCCTGGCACTCGTAAAGAAGGATACGCCAATCCTGCGTTGGATGCATTTTTGGAATCTTTATCGGAGCAAACAGTACCAAGCCGCATTGGCTCTACTAGAAAAAACAGGCTACGTGACGCCCAGAGAGGGCGACGATCGGTTTATCGTCGATTATTGGCATGCGCACATTCTAGAGCTGCTGCAGATGCCGGACCGGGCAAATTCGATTTATCGAAATATACTAAGTCATCATGGTAATTCTTTTTATGCAGCTATGATTGCAGTGCGACATCCGGAGTTAGCTAAGACGGATGAGTTATCGAAGAGCCTTCCGACTACTTTGACAGCCTCGGATCCGACGCGTCCATCCATCATTAGCCTAGCCGCGAAATCCATGGCAGCACGCGCAGGAGGGAGCGCTGAGTTAGGTGAGCGTGCCGACCTGAAGTTAATTACAGATTTGCGCAATGTCGGGCTTCTCGATGCAGCTGCGGCGCAGCTTGGTCGACTACGCTGGGTCGGGTTTAATCAGCCGGACTCATTTGCAGCGATCACAAAATTATCAGCTGATCTGGACGATTATCGCCCTTCGAGAAACTTGCGTTATACCACGTTCTCTAGTTTGAGAACGCTGCCGTCCAATTGGGATGACCTGATGCGTTCTCAGGTCGAGCATGCTGATGAATGGAAGGTCTATTATCCATTGGCCTACGAACGAATAGTCGTGCCGATGGCGAACCATATGCAACTCAATCCTCTTTTGGTGCTTAGTATCATGCGGGCAGAGAGTTCTTATAATAAGGAGGCGAGATCTCCTGTCGGCGCCATGGGCTTAATGCAGCTCATGCCCTATACTGCTCTAAAAATTGCGACTCTTTTACATGATGAAGATTTTGATATTCGAGAAGTTACGGATCCTGAGATCAATATTGGGTACGGACTTTACTATCTAGACCGTCTTTTGCGTTATTATGGTGATAACCCCTTCTTGGCTGCTGCTGCATATAATGCCGGTCCAGCGGCGGTGAATCAGTGGCTGGGTACCTGTCGGGACTGCAGTTCTGATGAGTTTGTGGATTCGATTCCATATTATGAGACCCGTCGATATGTTAGAGAAGTCATTCGAAACTATGAAGTCTACTCCCGGGTTTACCTCGGTCGTCCGGCGATGAACTTGCTGCCGGAAATGCCAAAGACTCTCCCCGAAAATGAGGAAATATTTTGACTACTGGGCATGAAGTGCCCAGTAGTCAACGGGTTGACGGGGTTTTGGGGTTAATTAGCTACTGCTAGACTCAAAATTAGAGTTTGCCTAAATCAGGTCAAACAGTGGTGTTTGCTCAACCCGGCCTCTGGGGATTATCGATGACTGAACAATGGCTATCGATCGTCGAATACGCGCGCACGTTCCAAGTGTCGGACATGACGATCAGGCGTCGGATTAAGACGGGAAAACTACATGCCATCCTTCAAGATGGTAAGTATTTCATTCCGGTCGCTGGTAATAATACAAGTAATGTACGACCGTCGCAGCCTGCTGCGCCACGTTACCATCCTGATCGTTCGACTCCGATTTCGACAACGTCGAATTCCTCCCCTATTTATAATTCAGGATCCGATACTGTGCGCCAAGTGCCACCGGCAAACAAAGATGGCAATGCGCTGAAAAGCCATCAAATTGCTGTTAAGCAAATGCATGCGACCAATTTTTCGCAAGTAGAATCGCACTCGGCTGGTGATACAACTATTCCAACAAGTTTGAGACGGCCGTTGTTAGGTCAAGATACGTCACTGGTTGATACGCGGGCTCTTCTCGCTTATTGCGAGGCATCCTTACGGAAAGTAACTGATAATGAGCGCCGGACTGTCGAGAAGTTTAAATGTAAATTAGAGGCTCTCGAGGCGACTCTAGAAAGTCGAGACCTTGAAATTAAATCTTTGCGCCAGCAGCTTGAAGATTTGCAACTTCTAGTCAAGATTCTGGAGCGGCGGAAGCAACTTTAAAACCAAAGCAGTGTCGCATCACCGTAACTAAATAGCTGGTATTCTCGAGAAATAGCAGTTTGGTATAATTCCTTCGCGGAGCCGATGCCAATTAGTGCGGACACCAGCATAAACAGTGTTGAGCAAGGCTGGTGGAAGTTTGTGACTAGCCCGTCAATGACCCAGGGCCTGTAGATGTCATCAGAGTATTCCGGGTGAATGAATATGTCGGTGGTTCGCCACTCGTTGGCAGCTGAAACGAATGTTTCGTGGTCTTGTCCGGCGACACGGTAAAGAGATTCGAGACTGCGAAGAGTGGTGGTCCCCACAGCTACGATTTTACGGCCTTCAGCTTTTGCGATCTGCAGGGCTCTAGCTGTGTCGGCTCCGACGCGGTATCGCTCGCCGTGCATTTTGTGGGCGCTAATTTCATCAGTTTTCACTGGCAAAAATGTCCCGGCGCCAACATGCAAAGAGACAAAACAGATTTGTATTCCGCGCTGCTTCAGCGCAACTAGAAGGTAATCGGTAAAATGAAGTCCGGCCGTTGGAGCCGCCACCGAACCCGCCTGTTGGGCATATACAGTCTGGTAACGGTCTCGGTCGGTTGAGCTTGCTGCTGGATGTGCGTCGGGGCGTTTAATGTATGGCGGCAATGGTATGTATCCATGCACATCTAGCCATGATGCTAACTTTGCGGCTGGGCATTGAAATTCTAAATTTATAAAGGCATTACCAACCCCGTCTTCGTTACGATCAACGACCTTGGCCTTCAGACTTTCTGCAAATATCAGTTCTGTGCCTGATTTGAGCTTTTTCATCGGCCGCCCTAGAGCTTGCCATCTGCATGTTTGCGAGGAAGTTACCTCGTTCAGAGGTTCGAGCAGAAAGATTTCGACGCCTCCCCCGCTGGTCAGGTGTCCACGCAGCCTACTAGGAAAAACTCTGGTGTCGTTTAAAATTAGCAGCGAGTCCTGCGGCAGCTCTGTAGTAAGATCAGACACATGACAATCGCGGGTTTTTCCATCAGTGGTGCGGATCAAAAGTCTAGATTCGTCGCGACGAAGACGCGGTTGCTGGGCGATCAGGTGCGCTGGACAAGGGTAGTCAAAATCGGCGAGGGTGAGCCGACGCCGGTTTTCGTCCAATTTTGCTTCAGACAGATGTTTGGATTTATGATCAAACAAGTTCTAGTCTCCCGCAGCTCGTATAGCTCTGGAACAGGGTTATTGTCGAGATGCTTCATCTGCCTTTTAGCGGCATTTATAACATGTAATGCGACCATTTCGTCAGCATGCCCAGCAAATCTGTTTCTAGGGCAGTTGCCGGATCAACTGAAGGGATTGCGCGCTAACATGCGCTTGTTTGTGCAGTCCGCCACTAAACCTGGTCAGTGGCAGACAATTCCTCTTCAGGTCGATCCAATCGACGAAAATGGTCGTTTGGTATTCTTTGGCAGTGGCGATTACATGCAAGAGTCATTGACTGCCTCGGATTTATTGGTTTTTAGGATCGAAGATTTCGGTCCCAAACTAGTTGGGAGATCTGGGCAGTTGCCATGTTCTGGTGGGCAGATTTATGAGTTAAATGAAACCACTACGAATCGATATGCTTACCTGACTAACTGTGACCAGGCTGGTGCGGTCCGCTACCCTAATACCGTCAGCTTTGACGCTGCGGCTAAACAGCTGCAAAGTCCTCTGTACAAATATCAATTTAACTCAAAAAATCACATGTTATTTCGGGCGATTAAATTCCGTTTGCCCAACGGTACATGGGAGGAGGTTGCGACTGACTCGCAGATGTTGATTCGTGCGGACGCAAAGAATTTTTTCACGATGTTATTTGATTCACGGCACATCGAGTCAAATCTTGAAGAAAACCGGAGCGGTCCACTCGGCAGTTTAGCGCGCGTCACCTTTTTTCTTAGAGTACTGTTTTTTAAGATTCGCATGAGTTTAGCAACGGATGTAGGTTTTTTTAGCGACTCTGGTCATATTCCGATGATGATTAATATTCCCGTGAATGCCTCTGCGTACCTGCGACACGGCAGCGGTATATTTTATAGTTGGGTGCTATCGTCGGCCGCTCGATCCGGAGGTCGGGGTGTTGACATGCCGGTTCTTGACCCTGAGGTGGTTAAGAAGGGACCTCGAGCTTTGGCTGACATAGGTGTTCGCTACTGCCAAGGTAAGGATTGCCATTTTCGCTATATGGTGGACTTGAATGGTCAGCGGCTGGCTATGGACATAAGCATTCGCCGAGATCTCGTAGAGCGAGGATTTTTTCCATTTTACGTGGACGATGCATCCGCAGTTAGTGACAGCATGGGTTGGGACGGTGGCGAAGGAATGGGCGGCTCCGCGCGATCGGGCATGTACTTTGAGGTCTCAGGACTACCTAAGGGTGAACATCCGTGGGATTTTTGGCTGCGACTTGGGTCCCCGGTCGAGTCGCGGCGAACCTGTCCGGCGCCGGTAAGGGTCAAATTAATTCGCTGAATTTCCCGATTTATTAGACGGGGAAGGCTTCTTTTCTACATAGCTGTATTGGTCTGAGAAGGGCGAGGCATTGTCTGCCTCTTCGTGATGCTCTAAAGCGGGTATACGGATAAACGGATACTGAACGGCTTGCGTGATGCCGGGCTGAAATTGGTGCCAATAGGCATCGACCATGGCTGGCTGAGTTGTTTGTAGCTCCAGGGTGACCGTTGGAATGCGACGTTCGTTTCCAGCATAGTTGCCCAGGGATCCTGGGTAAAACGTATAATCTACGACTTTATAGTTTTGCGAGCTTTCGGAGATCGCTTTGACAAGTCGTTTCGCTTTGCGCTCTGTTTGCGTTAGCGGACGGAAAATGCCGGAGCCTGGGCCGTCGTAATCAAGAAAGCCAAGGGGTGCGTGAACAGAAAGAATTTTGTCCGGGTGAAAGCGGTCAATGAGCTGGATCTGAAAGATGGTTTCAATTTCAGAATTTGGGAAGTAGCCGGGGAAGTGGGCTAACACTCGTTTGCGGTCGATTTGCCATACTCTTTTGGCTTTGTCGTACCAATCGGATGTAAAAAAGTTCCGGTTTAAGTCGATGCCGTTTTCGTTGGTTCGAGTTGGCCTCGTCCTCAAAAATCCGTCGGGATTCACTAGGGGGGCAAGTATCACATGAGCGTTTGAACCGAGCAATTCTGGATGCTCGTCTAGGTGGCGAGCAAAGCGGAACGCCAAGTGCATCGGTGTTAGCTCGTCCGCATGGACTCCGCCGAGCAGTATTGTCGTCTCTTGACCGGTCCCGAACTCGGCATAAATCAATGGGTGCCCGGCCCGTGTGCGCAAATCGGCGCGCCACTTCACGCGGCCGCAAGGGTCATCAGACCATTTGTAATGCTTGTAGTATTTACGAACATTGCCGCAGAAGGCTTGAATGGCAACCGCCTTGCCTTGATCTGCTAAGAAGGATTCGGCAAAATTAGCCGGCGAAATAAAAGGCAACTTGGTAAAAATCTGGGATTGATCGACCGTAATCATCTGGGCATGAGCCAGAGTACTCGGTAGAGCACTTCCGCAAAAAAGGGCTAGGTTTAAAAAGAGACGACGCAGCCGGGGCACCACTTTATCCTCTCTAGTCTTCCGCTGAAATACTCAATATATTCAGGCGGCTGTATCTGCGTCCGAGGCATTTAATTCGTTTCGGACTGGGGTTTTGATTTGTTTGGCAAAATACTCAACGCCTTCTTTATCAAAGCAGTGACCACAGTAAATCGAATAGCTGAGGCGATCGCGTAAGTACCAGCGATTTTTACAATTAGGGCAACTATACACGAATTTCCCCTCGGCAGCCACGCGACTATGAATGTGGACATCAGGATCTACGGGTAAGCCGGTGGACTCGAATTCTCTCATTTTTTTATAAAAACGCTGGGTATGACCAGGGTCGAGCATGCAGTCGTAAAGCCATAAGTGTGTCATTTCATGGAATAAAGTATAGGGGAGTAGCGAGGGGTCAGCGGCGAAATAGTCTAGGTTTAATCGGATCTTGTGTTCAAAGAGGTAGGCTAAACCGAGTTTTTGTCGCATCCGGCTAGAAAATTCGATGCTGACTATACCTGTAAGCGAGCCTTCGGGCTGACCCTTAAAGTGCGGCAAAAATTGGTAGTAGCAATCGTAGGCCAGGTTGCGCAGCTCGTCCGAAGACAGCACACCCAGGCGCGTAACCTTGTTCTTCATGATTACGTACCTTCTTTTTCACACGGTCGTGGCTTACAGGACTCTCTGGAAAATTAAGAAATACTGGGCGCTACGGTTCTAAGCCGGCGTTTGAACGGATTGACGTTTTAAGAAGTAAGTTTGTGACTTTCAACTAGGATATCACGAAGTAAATCAGGACTGTAGAGCATTTGAATATTACTGCGTGAAGAGCGGCTGACCCTCGTGGAGACCATCCCATCGAGGTGAGTTGGCAAGTCCCAGAAGTCGAAGGATCGGTGGCTTTGGCCAGTAATTGGCCATGGCAGGTTCAACTTGTGTCAGATCATCAGACGGCAGAGTTATTGTCCCCAGAGATTGACTCTTACCCAGCAAGCTAACGATTCTTTCCAGGGCTCGGAACGGGCCTGAATCCTGAACCGAAAGGACAGACATCGTGAAGGGGCTTCGTGCGATCGCTTGTTCCAAGACTAGGTCGTCTAGTTCGTCCAGGCTACTTAGCTCTTTCCAGGCCATTAAGGGTTCGTAAGCGGATTGCGGGCACCATATATCTGCGCCGGTTCGCCGCAAGCGGAAGGCCTCGGCATCAAGGCACACACGTTGACGCCAAGGTAGCTCACACCCCCAAAACCTGGATCCGGCAATCTGTAGCGCCCTTGCTGGTCTTTCGATTGCCTCGCCAGGAGTTGCATCCTTTCGAGACATCGGGGGCTGGTAGGTGACGACTAGGCGAGTTGCCATGCAGCCGGTTTGCCCTAGGCTCAACACATCGCGGGCTACGAGGTCAGCTAGGGTGTCAATACTCTCAAAGGGCAGTATCGTTACACCAATCCGGTGTCCAAAGCCTTGCACCGGTAAGTTGGTATTGTCCTGAATTGATTGAATTGTTTCGTTGCCGCCAAAGCAGAGCACGGCACCATATCCGCGTTGCGGCGTAGAGCCATCAAGACGCCAGTCAGCGGCGACAGTGGCGATCTCAATGCCAGGCAGGGACTTCAATGAGGCTATAAATGAAAGCAAAATATTTTTGCCAGTCGCAAACCGGCGCGGAATGCGAACGGTGACGCCCAGCCCAAGGACGTAGGCCATTGCCAGTGGGTATAGGCCGACTAGAGAGTGGTTCTCTGGCAGTATAAATAGCCAGTCGCGAGCTAGCGGAGCTGTGCCCGTGGCTGTCTCAGCCGCCTGTAACCAACTTGCTTGGTTTGAAGGTAGGCCGAGGCGAAGGTCCTCTAGTGCTGCTGCCGCCGCACTCGACGAGCCGAGTTCGTCTGATAAAAGTGCAAGCGTCTCTTCAGTGGTAACAAAGTTATCTAGGACTACAGATAACCGCTCAATTCGAGAGCGCGTTTCATTAATTTCGCTACGTACATATTTGCGAGCAGATTCAACGTCTGCACCAGGTGTCGCCAGGCCTTTCGTATGCAATACTAGGTTGTTAGCTGTCTCGGCGAGTAGCGAGCAACCTTTTAGTGGCGCTATTGGTGCCCGTCCGAGGAGTTGAAAACCCTGCTCGCCAACGGTAGCTAGGTCTTCCGTGCGAATGGGCCAGGGGTAGTCGACCCGCAGAGGGTCATCGATCAGTAGGGATCCCTGCCCTGCCGCCTCGATCGTTCCCGGCGCTTTTAGCACTCCGACTTTGACTCCCGGAGTAAACCTAAACCACCTGTTCTTGAGGTCTGCGCTAAGTCCGAAAGGCACAAAGTCATAGGCCTGGCAGGCTAATTCACTCATGCCGTACTCACTGACAATGGCAGTCGTTGGGACGGAAAAACCAACGGCTATTTCTTCAAAAAGTTGTTCGCGCGAGACCTCGCGAGATTTCCCTTTGGTGCCGCCAGTTTCGAATACGACGCTACCGCGCGGGAGTGGCTTGCATTGACCTGCGTCTAAAGCGTTAAGCCAATGAAAGGCCGTACCAAAGAGCCAGAGGGGCTTAGTTTTTAAACGCTCAATAGTTTCAGGTAGTTCAGCTGCCGTAATATAAATCACCGGCACAACCTGGGCAATCCACGCAAGCATTTGCGCGAGACTGCTGTCGGGCCACTCAAGTTCGTCCGGCACGAGGCTGATGCCAACGGAATCTTTGCTACCGTTAGGGATTACCTGATCCAACACAGCTAAAAACGTAGCGACGCTTTGTTGTTTGTAGGCTGCTAGTCCGGCAGTCGAAAAGTGTGAGCTCGCGCGGCTTTCACTGGTGGTCCCGCTGGAGCGGAAAGTTTTAGTTATTTCAGTGCCTTGAAAAAGATCCGCAGACCCGTGGCCGCGAAAAGCTTCGATCGGTAAATAGGCCGATTGTTGCCCGCTGTAGCTAAGTGAGCGGGGTAATGCATGTGCGGTCAATTTGGACATTTTCGGGTTGATAAGCATCTATACGAATTAATTGAGTGGCTTAAGCAGCCAAAAGAGGCTTGGCCGGCACGATGATTACAGGGTATAACGTGAAGTCCGGAACAAAGTCCAACTTTTGGGACCATGGGGTCCACATTGCGACCACAGGCAGGAATAATTTCGTCTTGCTTTGGCTGTGAGAAGTCTATGGGCTGCCTATGACCAGGCGATAAATGAGCTCAGAATACTTTGTCAAAACCAATCAATTTGAAGGGCCGCTGGACCTTCTGCTGCACCTTATTCGGGTGCATGAAATTGATATTTTTGCCATCGATGTCTTGTTGTTGACGCAGGAGTATTTAGGTTTTCTACGACTCATGCAGTTCTCCGACCTCCAACAGGCCGGTGAATTCATCGAGATGGCGGCGACACTGATTGAGATCAAGACCCGTATGCTTCTGCCTGGAGACGACAAGGCGGTAGCAGACGACGGTGGCGAGATCGACGATCCAGTCAAGTCATTGCAAGAGCGCCTGCTGCAGTATGAAATGTTCCGTAATGCTGCCGATCATTTCAGCCAAATGCCGCAAATGGGCGTCGAAATTCAGCCTAATAACGAGTGGCAACGTTTAGCGCCACTTTATGAACACATCGAGTCCCCATTAACTGGCGATGCCCCTACCCTCGTGGTCTTGTACGAGCAGCTACTTCGCAGTCTCACGGAAAGACGTAAATCCAAACACACCGCGAAATTGCATCGAATTACGGTTGAGGACACCATCGAGAAACTGGCGCGCGAGATTGAACAGGCTCGTTTTGCTCTTTTCCAGGGAATTTACAACCGCCTACAGTCTCGAGATGAACTAGTGGTCCATGTCATGGCGATGCTTGAGCTGTCAAAAATGAAGCGCATTCAGGTCTATCAAAGTGAGCTGATGGGACCGGTATGGATGTACCGTATGGACCTTGATGAGACGGTCTTGCCGTTACCTACTGCATCAGCGGAGTTAGCTAACGTATGATCAACCAAGATCCAGAAAACGAAATTGAGATTGGGCACGCAGCTGAGGAGGCTACTGCCTCAGAGCCCGAAGTGGATACTTTGGAGTTCGGCGCAGTTGAGCCGGAAGTTGACGAACAAGATTCGGTTGAGCATAGCGCAGTCGAGCATGACGCTGTCGATCATGATGAAGCGGTATCTCAAGAGTTCGATCACTACGAGTCTCTAGACGAGGAATTGGCGGGCGATGCTGGTGACATGTCACCTCCGAAAGAGCGGCAACTCTCTCTCATGCGCCTCGAAGCTAAGGTTGAGGCGATTGTGTTCGCCTCCCAAAAGCCGCTAAAAGCATCTGAAATCATTGACGTACTTGGAGATCCGACGGTAGCTGAGGCCGATGTTCAGCGGACTCTCAATGACCTTGTGTCCTTCTATGAGGCGCGCTGTGGCGGGTTTAGGCTCCATTACCTAAAACGGCTCGGGTATCAGTTCCAGACCTCAGAGGCAGCTGGCGGCATCATGGAGCGCATGTTTGCTTCAAGGCCTAGGCCGATCAGCCGGGCTGCTCTAGAGACACTATCCATCATAGCTTATCGCCAGCCGGTGACACGGGCCGAGGTGGAGTTTATTCGTGGTGTAGATGCCGGCAGTATTTTCAAAACCCTGCTTGAGCGTGACCTTATAAAATGTACAGGTCGCAAAGAGATAGTCGGCCGCCCGATGCTATTCGGGACTACCGATCAGTTCCTGACGGTGTTCAATCTAAGTAGCATCAAGGACCTTCCGCCGCTGGAGGCCTTCCAGCCCTCTCGCGACATGGTGCAAGGTGCTATGGCCCGCATTGAAGGCGGCAGTGACGACGATATCGTGGATGTAGAAGAATATATTGCGGACAATACGCGTGGCGAGTATGACGGGGACGATCTGGCGCTGACCACCGAGGGTGAAGACGACCAGGGTAAGCAAGATGTTACAACCCCAGGGGTGGCCGATGGAATCGATGCGCATACAGAAATGGTTGTCCCAGCTGGGGGTAGCTTCTCGCCGGGAGGCGGAGACTTGGATCAGTGAGGGTCGCGTTTCCGTTAATGGCCAAGTCGTGACCGAGCTTGGGCGGAAAATTGACCCCGAGTCCGATCAAGTTACCGTGGATGGTAAGCTGTTAGTGGCCGCTCCTCCACCACGCGTTTACTGGATGCTTAACAAGCCCGACGAAGTCCTCACGACCCGTAACGATGGCTTTCAGCGGACCACGATTTACGATTTGCCAAAGTTAAAAAAGCTTCCTTTCTTAGTGGCTCCCGTTGGGCGCCTAGACTACCGGACGGAAGGCCTTTTACTTCTTACTAATGACGGTGAGCTGGCTAATCGGCTGACGCATCCAAAGTACCAAGTGCCGAGGCAGTACCATGTACTGATTACAGGTAAGCTGACTTCTGAAGATGAGCAAGGCATCACCCGCGGGGTCGAGCTCGACGATGGGCCTACCGGCAAAGCAGAGCTAAGATATGCACATGGTAAGAATCTAGGTCAATCACGCGGAAGTTGGTATGCAGTGACGGTTTTCGAGGGACGCAACCGGCTAGTGCGGCGTCTGTTTGAACATTTTGGTCACAAAGTAGTGCGGTTGATTCGGGTGTCTTACGGTGATGTGCGCTTGCCGGAGGATCTGATTCCGGGTGAATACAAACAGCTGACCTCAGACCAGATTAAATCTCTTAAGCACCTCACGGGTCTCTAAGCCACAGCGCTTAAGAGTGGAGCATTTATGAAATTAGCAACATTGCACGATGGCAGTCGCGATGGTCGACTAGTAGTGGTGAGTCGTGACCTCTCAGTTTACGCTGAAGCCGCTGATATAGCCCCGACACTTCAATATGCGCTCGATCACTGGGATCAGGTTGAATCTAAGCTTGCGCAAAAGTTCGAGCGCCTACAGCGCAAAGAAGGCGTCACCGGACACTGTGATGCTGTGCGTTTTATGGCACCATTGCCGCGAGCATACGAGTGGGTAGATGGGTCGGCATACATTAATCATGTCGTGTTAGTTCGTAAGGCTCGTAATGCCTTGCCGCCAGAAACACTGCGTACAGATCCCCTAGTATATCAGGGCGGATCGAGTGTGATGATGGGCCATAAAGACGATATCGCTCTGGCCAACGCAGAATGGGGCCTCGATTTCGAATCGGAAGTTTGTGTAGTCCTTGGCGACACTCCGCAGGGAACCACCAAACAGGAGGCGAATAAATATGTTCGCTTGCTGATGATTGCGAATGATGTGTCGCTGCGAAATTTAATCCCTGTGGAACTAGAAAAGGGCTTTGGTTTTTTCAACTCGAAGCCAGCCACAACTTTTTCGCCAGTGGCAGTGACACCTGATGAGTTAGGTGCAGCTTGGCATGATGGACGTGTGCATCTGCCTTTGGTTACTGAGTACAATAATCAAAAATTTGGTGACCCAAATGCTGGGCCCGAAATGCATTTCTCCTTCTTCGATTTAATTGAGCACATCTGTAAGACGAGGGCTTTTACTGCCGGCACGATTCTCGGCAGTGGTACAGTCTCAAACGAGGATCGCTCGCGAGGGTCTTCTTGTTTGGCAGAGAAGCGTATGATCGAGAAGATCGATACTGGCAAGATCGTTACGCCATTCATGAAGATAGGCGACACGGTCGCGATCGAAATGCGCGATGCACAAGGCAACAGCATATTTGGGCGTATTGCACAGCACGTAGTACCATTTGAAAAATAGGCTTTGATGGCACTTGGGGGCGGCATGACTCGTAACTGGGCTCTAATATTCATAGCGTCTGGTCTAGTCATAGCCACCTCGGCGCAGGCCAAATCATTAAAGTTGTCAGCCGCAGATCAATTGGAAGAAGTGCCTCCTCTGCCTGAGGATGCGGATCGTGTTGAAGTCGATCAGGATTCCGAAGCCGGAGATCAGGACGATGAGCGGACAGACAATCAAGCTAATAAAAGCATAGATACTGTGTCGGGACGCTGGAGGTTCAGCGGTGCCGTTGGGGCAAGCTCCGACTTTGTGTCTGGGCAGGCTAATGTCGGTTATTATTGGGTGCGGTATGTCGGAGTAGAGACGAACTTCTACTACTTCCAGATTAGTAACGAGCAAGTATTTGGTAGCCAGTATGGTCCTGAAGTGGACCTCTTAGTGCGGTTGTATAATTGGTCTATGCTGACGCCCTTCGCTGGCTTTGGCCCAGGATACTCAAAATGGCACCGACGCTATCAAGGAGTCAATTTTTCGGACGGTAGCTCATTTACGGGCAACGTGCTTTTTGGTGTTGACGTTGCTCTGACATCCCATTTCGGTATTCAGTTTATGCGTAAGAACATCACCTATTGGGGCGATGTGCCGGTTAGTTTTGACGACCGTGCGGCTTCAGAGGCTCGCTCTACATGGTTTACGAATATTGGCTTCCGTCTACTTTTCTGACCTGAATTAGTCAGGGTTTAACGAATGCTTTTGCGGCCTTTTTTTACTGGCCCCAAACGCGTGCCCCACGTGAACGCCCTACCCCTTTATCCGACATCCCATCCACCGGCACGTACAAACCGTCGGCGACTTTGAGCATTCCATTTTCTTCCCACGTAACGGGATGATCGCCCTGCTCTAAATTCATAATGGCGCTACCATTGGGTGCGTTTTTAATTTGCACGCCTCCCTCTTTTACGTAGCGAACCCGGCCGTTACTGCGGGGAGTCAACCCGCCAGATGACGCAGGAGCCATTGGCTCGGGAGTTTTGGCGACGTTCGCGGTATTTCCCGAGTTGGCCGCATTTTCCTGAGAAATATTTGTCGCAGGAGTGGTTTGATTGACGGCGGAATTTGTGGGTGTAGACAGATCGTTGCTGCCTAAAAGCGCGTTGCCACTGTTGGCAGCACTTGGATTTGCTCCAGCCGTCAGATTGCCGCTGCTATTTGTTGGCAGCTCTGCTGCTGGAGCGCTATTCCCGGGGGCAGCATTCGCGGGGGCAGAATTCGACGAAGCACCTAAATCTAAGTCGCCTCCGGCAGAAGTGTCACTGTTGACTTCGGCACTGTCGCCGCCGGAGTTACCAGCATCGACAAAGTTTTCTTGTCCGTTTCCTTCCGCGGCATCGTCTTGTCCGAGGTTGCTCTGGTTACCAGTTTTTTCGGCGTCGAGATTCTCTTCGTCGCTGGCCACATCTGAGCAAGCGCTGAGTAAACCGACGGCCATAAGACAGCCCACCAGCCAAATAATCGACATGCTTGTTTTCTTGTTCAGGCCCATTGCGAAACCTCCGTGTTTCGCGAAATTGACGTACGCTCTCGCCACAATACTTATGTGAGAGTTTTATCGGGACGGGGGTGGGAAACTTTAGCCTGGTGGTTGGTTGAGCGTTTTTACTAAAGCTTGAATCGGGTCTTTAAAAGGTGAGCCCACAGCTACTTAGGCACGTGGTAGGCGATGCGCTAGAGTCGCAGTGACTAAACTTAGGACCTCTGAGGTAGCGCTCTGGTGTGAACGCTACCTCAGATCAGCCACAGGTCTCAAACTCGCAGTGCCTTGGGACTTTTTAGTCTCAGGGGCTCAGCGTGGCCGCGGGCATGTCCAAGATTAGCCTGGTATGCCTCCGACTTCCCACACGCAACAGGGGCCACTTTCCCAAGTCTCACGGCTGCCACCGACAAAGAGGCACAACGGAACCCAATGTTCGTGTTCACGTTCGACGGCGCATTGTTCAGATTGGCAGCGAACACTCCGTCGTTCGCACCATTGTTCCAGTTACCGCCGCGCAGCATGGCGCTAGCATTAAGGAAACAGCAAGGAGCGACCATGGAATGACCAACTTTTGAGTTCAAGACCTAAACCAAACGCGCAAAAGCCGCGAACGACAGCTCTCGTAAAGCAAGCTGACTTGGCCGCGCGCCTAATTTTTTAAGACGATTGATTCTATTGCTATGGCGCCGACCATTGCGCGCCAAAATCCGGTACCCGGTATGATCCAGCAGGTAGCCTAAAAAGGGGACCGGCGCGTTGCCTAACGGCATGCGTTTAGTAAACGGAATAGTGAGCCTAAGCTGGTTCGTCACGAAGCCGACCACTTGGTCGGCGACATCGAGGACGCGCTGTTTATCGGGGCCGCCCAGCACCATGTCGTCCATATAGCGAAAATAAAATCCGTCATCACCAAGCCCAGCCGTGGCTATGGCGTCGGCCTCAGTCAGGTAAAAGTTAGCAAACAGTTGCGAGCTAAGATTGCCGATCGGGATGCCGTAGCCGCGGTTGGCATAAAGCGGATGACTGCGTAGTAGCGAATCAAACAAAAGATCTAGGCTCCGATCTGGCAAGATTGCGCAAACTTTCTCGAGCAGCAGTTTATGGGCAATGGAGTCGAAGTAGCGTCTGACGTCGAGTTTTACAACGAACCGTTTAGGGCCGATTCTTTGGAGCACGGCGAGTAGATGCTGCGCGGCGAGACGGTTGCCTCGGCCCCTACGACAAGCATAAACGCTGGGTAGCAAGTGTGTTTCAAAGATCGGCTCGATTACGCGGTGGATAGCCGTATGCACCACGCGGTCCATAAAAGGTGCCGCCATCACCAGCCGTTTTTTAGGGTCTTTAACGATGATTTCTCGGTACGGCTGCCAGACGTAGGTGCCTAGTCGCAGCTTATTTTGCAGCGTCAGCAATCGTTCACCATGGGCAAACATGGCGCGCTGGTAGCCGACCGACGCCCGCTTGCCACGGGCGCATTCGGCAAATGCCCGGACCAGATTCTCAAACGCGCTGATTTGTTCAAGTAACACTAGGGTCATCCCCGGTAGGTGACGTGTCATCAGTTGGCGTGCCGCTGCCTGCTCTGCCGTGATACTGATGAAATCTGCTGAGCCCTCCTAGTTGACGGCCTACTGTCGCGGTCATCTCGCACAAGTCTCCATAGGCAGACGTGACTAAAATTTCTAAATCATGGCTCAGTTGCAAAAGGATACGGATTTCGTCTAGGTGCTCCGACGCTTGGGCCAGGCAGCGCGCGCGACGAGGCGAGCGGTCCTTGCCTGACGCCAGAACCGCCACCCGAATGGCAAGCGTCAGGTTGATGGCACCGTCCTCTAGTCTGCGGCCGAGAGTCGGGCGGTACTGTTTGGGAAAGCTGCGCGATTTTTTAAAAATCATCATGGTCAACTGATAGCTGTCCACCAGGACCTTGGCATCGTTAGTAGCCATGGTCTCTTTCCTGACGGTAAGACGTAGAGTCTTTGCGACCAAGTCGCTCAATCTTGCGCAGGAGCGAGGCAAAGGCGACGAGCAGCTCTTGCTCCAGATATGCGACGTCGTCGGGGAAACGGATCATGACCTGGTCGTCGCTGTAAATCAGGGCTAATGCCGAACCTACGAGGCTTCGCGCACAGTTATAGTGGTGGTGTTTGCCCGGGCCAAAGGAGTAATAACCTGCGCCCAGATGCTCAAGAATTTGCAAGCGCAGCGAAGCTAGTCGCTCGGCATGTGGGTTACCCTCGGCCCGTTGCCATAGTGGTCTTTCGAAGGCGACTAAGGCCAATCGGTAGCAGGCAAGGTCTTTGACGGTCTTACCAGAGCCTTTGCGTCGGCGCTGCCTTGTCGAATGCTCGCCCTCGCCAATCATCTCAGATTTGTCGTCAGAGCGCTCGCGCGGTAGCGCAGCAGTTTTATTAGGCGAACCTGCGCCCGACGTTGCACCGGTACTTTCGCTGCCAAGTGGGAAGGCCCTTACCCCTCGCCCGCCGGTGTTATAAAACTGCTCTACGGATGCTCGATCGACAAACCAGCGCTTCCCAACCTTGGCTGCTTTGATCTGCCGTGCCTTAATATAGTTGAGTACCATACGCTCCGAGGTACCAAGCAGCGTCGCTGCCTGGTCGACGGTGATCTCAACGGCATCAAGAGAGGCGGATTGGTTCAAGGGCTAGGTCCACGGGTTGATAGTTGTGCAGGCGCGGGTATGGTGCACAAAGTGTGTGGCCATATTTCCGCAATTGCGGAAGGGAATTCGGCAATAACCAGCTAGTTTCTGCACTAGAGGCCTGATTTCCGGAAATTTCCGAAATTTGGACCGTCAATCACTCCCAGACGGCTGGTTATTTCTGGAAGTTTCCGGAAGCTTCCGAAGGTTTCCAGAAATTTCGGAACTTATTTCCGTCACCCTCCCAAATAATGGACGAAGCTTATCAGCCATCTGCCCCGTATCAGCCTCAGCATAGGCACTAATGACCAATAACCAAGGATCCAATGACTAGAGCAGCCCCTACGGGGCGTAGGCACAACGGAACCCAATGTTCGTGCCCACGTACGACGGCGCACCGTCCAGACTGGCAGCGAACACCCCGTCGTTCGCACCATAGTTCCAGGCACCGCCGCGCAGCATGGCATTGCCACCCGAGCGACACCCATAATACCGACCAGCACCCCCGGTCCCTATTGCCGAACCACTCGGGCCAGCAAACAGTTTGGCAGAGGTGAGCGACGCATTGTTCCAGTCCCACCATGCCTGGCTGTCTGGCCAGGCAGTAGTGCCGCATTGCATATCCGTCCACTGCCATACGTTGCCAGCCATATCCCAGACGATGTTGCCGTTACTTAGGACAAAGGTGCGCATTTGCGATTTGTTCGCAGCGCCCGCCGCGTAGGCCGTAGCCCACGACTGGCCGGTGCCAGAGTACGGACCGGCTTCTGTGCGGAGCGCACAGGAACTGTTGGTGGCATCAGAGAGTGGAACGGTAAGCGTGCAGTTGGCTAGCGAAGGATCGGCGGCGGCAGCGAGCGAGTTTGCTGGGACGTTGTCGCTGTGCCCAGTCGCTAGCTGTAACCCCGTCGCGGAGTCGATATCATTGATCGCCGTCGCCTCAATATTGCGAGCAATGGTCATCCATTCGCCTTCCGTGACGAGATGAGCACCGACGCGTTGACACTGATCTTTGGCCTCGTACCAGGTAAGGCTAGCCCAGGGGACGTTGGCGGCCACGGCGGTGGCGGTCTTGGTCGTGGAGTTTTGCGAGGCCGCATACTTCATGACACAGAACGGCTTGAAGCTGAAAATGCTGTTCGGATCGGCGGGCACCAGCACATAGCCTGTACGACAGGACGAGCTTACCGCGGCGGTGGTCTGGGTTGTACCGTCTGGAAATTGAATCGCGGTGGTCGCTTTGATCGTGACGAAGGTCGGCGAGCCCGTGGTGCGTAGGTCTTGCGGCGTATCTAGAGTGATGGCGCCGCTGCCGTTGGTGACGGTCACGCCGCCGTTGGTGCCGGATGTCAGAGTGCCTAAGCTAAAGCTTGACCCATTGCCGATATGGAGCTGACCGTTAGTTGGAATAGCCGTCGTCCCCGTACCGCCATTAGCCACGCCGAGTGTGCCGGTGATGCCGGTAGTTAGTGGCAGACCTGTTAGGTTGGTGGCCACGCCACTGGCCGGTGTGCCGAGGGCTGGTGCGACCAAAGTTGGACTATTTGAGAGCACGACGCTACCAGTCCCCGTGCTGGTGGTCACGCCAGTACCTCCGTTGGCTACGGCGACTGTGCCGGTGACGTTAGCTGCAGTTCCAGTGACGTTGCCCGTCACGCTACCCGTTACGTTCCCAGTTAAATTAGCCGTGATCGTGCCGGCGCTGAAATTTCCCGAGGCGTCGCGAGCCACTAATTTCGATGCCGTGTTGGTGCTCACGGCACCGTTGGCTAAGTTGGCGCCGGCCGCAATGTTAGCCGCGGTGACGCCGTTGATCGTTGCGACTACGCTGGCTCCCTGAGTGCCGGTGACATCACCAGCGAGCGAGCCGCTGAAGCTGCTAGGGCTGCCCCAAGATAAATTACCTGAGGCATCAGTAGTTAGGTACGCGCCAGAGGTCACACTACCTGGTAGCGTGTACGTGAGATTCGCCGCCATCGTTGGATTAGCGCGCAGCGCGAGGTAGTTGTCGGTGCCGTCGTTGTCTTTTAGTTTTAAATTACCGCCAGCATCAATCGCCGAGAGTGCGGTGCCGCTGCTGTTCTGCCACTCTTGTAAATTGGCCGTCTGACTCGCGGCACCTTTAACGACAACTCCTTGACTCGCGGCGTTGGGAGTCGTTGCACTAATTTGACCGCTGCTAAAGCCGCCGTTACTGTCGCGTTTTATGATGGTAAGGCCACCGTTTGATGGGCTTGCCGCGGTAACTGCGATGTCTGCAGCATGCACACTTGCTGCCGACGATCCACCGACGCTGCTCACCACCGTTGCGCCCTGGGAGCCGCTGACATCACCGGCAAGAGATCCGGTGAAAGATACGGCCGTGGTCGCATTCGACGCAGTACCAGTTAAATTTGCTGTAATCGTGCCGGCGCTAAAGTTGCCTAAGGTGTCGCGGGCCACTAGTGCCGAAGCGGTGTTAGTACTCACGGCGCCATTGGCTAAGTTTGCGCCTGCTGCGACGTTGCTCGCTGTGATGCCGCCGACTTTAGCGACTACACTCGCACTTTGAGTGCCGGTGACGTCGCCAGCAAGAGAGCCGGTAAATGACGTCGCCGAGGTTGCTGTGGCCGCATTACCGCTGAGGTTACCGGTTACATTACCGGTCACGTTACCAGTTAAATTAGCGCTGATCGTTCCGGCGCTGAAGTTGCCCGAAGCATCGCGTTTTACAATTTTTGATGCGGTGTTCGCGTCAGTCGCAGAATTGGTAGCAAGTTCAGCCGTATGAATATTCGCCGCGGTTGATGCTCCGACCGTCGCAACTGTCGGGTTTGGGAAGTTACCACTGAGATCACCGCTTGCAGTGCCAGTTGGTGCTAATCCCGATGCCCAGCTCAATGTGCCCGAGCCGTTGGTAGCGAGCACCTGCCCGGCGGACCCGTCTGCCGGTGGCAAGATCCAGGTCGTTGACGTTGATACTGTGTCAGGAGCTTGCAGAGCCAAGAATTTGCTGTTGCCGCCGTCATTAAAGACAAGTTTGCGTGCCGCCGTGCCACTGCCTTGAATGGTGACATTGCCCGCGATGGTTGCGGCACCAGAGTTAAGGCTGCTCGTTGTGTTAATGGTCGTGGATCCACCGATAATGGACGCACCGTTGATGGTGGCACTACTCAGAGTTTTGTTGCTAAGAGTTTCGCTGGCGTCTTCGGTGACGATCACACCTGAGATTGGATACGTTGCTGAGGAGTTAATCCCGGTACCTCCGTTTGCTTTAGGCAAGATACCGTCGACAGAGGCTGATTTTGTGAGGTCAATAGCACCGAAAGACGGCTGCCCGCCAGCACTCGGCACCCTTAACACTTGGTCTGCATTCGGAGTTGCTGTGGATACTAAGTTGCCGGCAGCATTGCCCAGAATCACGCCGTTAAGGTTAAACGTCGTGGACCCAGTACCGCCGTTGGCCACGGCGACTGTGCCGGTGACGTTACCTGCAGTTC
>CAIWTN010000114.1 GCA_903915625.1 uncultured Pseudomonadota bacterium
ATTTTCCAGTCTGCTACTTCTCATCTGGCTAGCCACGCTACCTTCCACACTGCAAATTTCGACGAATACTTATAACCCCTCTTATCTTTTGTTCCCCGCATGCTTGTTCTTCGTCGGATGGTTCGAATCACAAGCAAAATTTCGAACCCTGCATCTAAGCGCATTTAGCGTTGGCGCAAGTATGGGTTTTGCACTCATGTTTACATTTCAGTTGCACATGAGCTGGCCGCTATTTTTTCCCTTTGTACTTAGCGCCATAGTGCTCCCATCTAAGGAGCTATCGCGAGTACGCTTAATACTGGGCTTAACTGCCGGAGCAGCGTTAGTCTCAACTCTTCTAATTCCGACCCTAATTGCATACGGCGCATCCTCGCTGTGGACAGCCGGAGCCAGCAACTCGGGTCTGCACCTCAGCCAATTACTGGAGGCTCCCGCAATACTCGCGCGCTATGTATCACTCGGCTCTTACGAATTTTTTGGCTTTAATCTCAGCGCCACTATCGAGGAGCGCCGCCAATTTATACTCGAAAGCCCGATCCTGATCCTGAGCGCCATCGCTTTAGCAGCTGGACTGCTCTGGCAATTTTACCTGACCCTGCGCATGGTGACTGATTATGCCCGTAACAAGAACACGCGTTACCCTGAATACACACTATTCCTACTAGTCCTACTTTGGGTCGCCATGATCTTCATGCTGACGCCACGACCTCCAGTGCTTCGCAATTTTTACTTAATGTTCCCGGTAGTCGTGCTGGCCATGGTGCGCCTGTTCAATGACTTAGGTAACGCCAGAGTCGTCAAACGCTTGCTGAAGGGACTCATCGCCGCGAGCATTGTATTTCACAGCGTCGTAGGCATCACACTAATGCCAGATGTTTCGCTGTACCGCGACCGCTTGAAAATACAGTGCGCTTTACAAGCCGCAGACTACCGCATCTTCGGAGAAAGGCGTCCAGGCCGATATTAAGGTAATCGGTACTGGTTACTGGTGACTACTCGTCCACCGTTAATTGCGGATGGCCGTCGCCGAGAAAGTCGAACAAATAGTGCTGTGGTTGGCCGTCCTCACCGAGCACTTCCAGCATGCCAAAATTGCCACTGCCGTCGAAATCCCAACCGCGGAAGCCTTTGTAAGCTTTAGTTTTACCGTTGTCGTAGTGCCAATCGACGTAAATATCCGTGCGCGTAGGCAGAGGCTCCCCCTGGACCACTGGCTTACCAGCCCGCAGGGTATAATACAGCCGCTCCGGCTTAGGCTTCGCCACTGTCTCGGGTGGCGGTGGAGTCGTGGCACAACCGGCCAAGATGGCAAAGATGGCAAAGATAACTGGGAGGGCAACGGCAACTCCAAGGCTCGGATGGGACTTAGGAGAAATTCGCATGGTCGAGATAACCCGTGAAAAAATCGTGTTTAAAAGATATCCTGCCCCTCTTTATCGGTTGAGACTAAGTTCCTTTGAATGGGCAGCCCGGCCCGCGAGCGAGACGTCAGCATGGAAGATCCTAAATTCATTAGAAATTTCTGTATTATTGCGCATATCGATCACGGCAAATCGACGCTCGCTGACCGGCTCATTGAGTTTACGGGCACCCTATCCCAGCGCGAAATGCGCGAACAAGTCCTCGACAGCATGGATATTGAGCGGGAGCGGGGCATCACCATCAAAGCCCAAACCTGCTCGATGATCTACAAGGCCAAAGACGGCCATTCCTATCTGTTCAACCTCATCGACACCCCCGGACACGTGGACTTCAGTTACGAAGTGTCACGCAGCCTGACCGCCTGCGAGGGCGCCTTGGTCGTAGTCGACGCAAGTCAGGGAGTGGAGGCCCAAACGGTTGCCAACGTCTCGCTGGCCATGGCCTCCAACTTGACCCTGATTCCGGTTATCAACAAAATTGACTTACCCAGCGCCGACCCGGACAAAGTCCGCGGCGAGATTGAAGAAGAGCTGGCCATTGACGCCAACGAGGCTGTACTCGCCAGTGCTAAGTCACGGATTGGCATTCAGGACGTCCTTGAGGCGATCGTTGCCCGCGTTCCACCGCCACTGCCGAAGCGGAGCGAGCCGCTACAAGCACTTATCTTCGACAGCTGGTTTGACCCTTATATGGGCGCTGTATCTCTGATTCGCGTGATGTCCGGTCAGATCCGCCGCGGTCAACACATGCTCATGATGTCGACCGGCAACAAATTCGAAGTATTAAAAGTTGGCAAACTGACGCCGCGTCAGGTTGATGTCGATATGTTGGTTGCCGGCGAAGTGGGCTTCGTTGCCGGATCCATCAAAGGCGTCGGCGACACCCGCGTCGGTGACACCATTACCGATCCTGATAATCCTGCGGCAGCGCCTCTAGCCGGCTTTCAAAAAGCCAAGCAGATGGTGTTTGGCGGTATCTTCCCGATTGATTCGAGCGACTACCAAGTGCTGCGGGAATCTTTCGAGAAGCTGCAGTTGAACGACGCCTCACTAACGTTTGAAGTGGAAAGCTCGATAGCTTTGGGTATGGGCTTCCGCGTTGGCTTCCTCGGCCTTCTCCACATGGATATTATCCAGGAGCGCCTTGAGCGCGAGTATAACCTCGACCTTATCTTCACCGCGCCGACTGTGGTCTATCATGTCTACTCGGTCGACGGCACAGAGATGAAGATCGAAAATCCAGCACGCATGCCCGATCCAACGAAGATCGAGCGCATCGAAGAGCCTTACGTGCTGCTAACGATCCACACTCCCGAGGAATATATTGGAGGCTTGCTCAAGCTGCTCACCGAACGTCGCGGCATTCAAAAAGGCCTCGACTACCTCACCGCCAAGCGAGTCAAGATCACCTACGAAATCCCGATGAACGAGATGATCTTCGACTTCCACGACAAGTTGAAAAGTATCTCACGCGGCTATGCTTCGATGGACTACGAAATCACCGACTATCGTCCAGGCGATCTGGTGAAGCTCGACATCCTCGTGAACGGCGAACCAGTAGATGCCCTGTCCTGCATCGTCCACCGTTCGACTGCACCACTCCGTGGCCGCTCGCTGTGTAAGAAGCTCAAAGACATTCTGCCACGGCAAATGTTCCAGATCGCGCTGCAAGCCGCTATCGGCAGCAAAGTGCTGGCGCGAGAAACGGTGTCCGCTATGCGTAAAGATGTAACGGCCAAGTGTTACGGCGGTGATATCTCGCGTAAACGCAAACTGCTCGAGAAGCAAAAAGAGGGCAAGAAGCGGATGAAGTCGGTCGGCAAAGTCGACATTCCGCAGGATGCTTTCATGGCGATCTTGCAGCTTGATGATTAAAAAATTAGTGTCTGGCGCGAGCGCCTGACACTAATTAGTTTTGATGCTCTTCGGGCAGGCCCTCACGCTTGCCGACTACCGGTTGCGCCGTTCTAACCTGCTGGAATAGCGCTGTCCGCAGTGCCAGGGATTCCAATAAGGCATCCAAGCATGCTTCGGGACTTACGAGATGAGTGCGCAGATGCAAATCTGGACTACCGGGGGTCTCATGAGTCGCATCTAAGCCTGCTACTTGCGTCACCAACCCGCGCGCCGCTTTATCATATAAGCCGCGTGGGTCGCGCTGGCTACAAACGTCAAGCGGACAATCTACAAACACTTCCATGTAATCGTAGTCATCAAGCAGCTCTCGCAGGAGGATGCGATCACATGCAAAGGGCACGATACAGGCCACGATGACAATTAGACCAGCATCTGCAAATAGGCCCGCAACCTCGCCGATACGGCGCACGTTCTCGGCATGATCGGCATCGCTGAACCCAAGGTCCTTATTTAAACTCTGGCGCATCAAGTCCCCGTCGAGGACGTAAGTCGCCATGCCGCGCATACTGAGAGCATTTTCCAGTGACCGAGCCAATGTCGATTTACCCGAGCCAGATAGACCCGTTAACCAGATCACATTGCCTCTATCCACGGATAATTGTGACTTCGACGCGCCGCTGCGTTTCTCATGGGACCGGATTGACATCTGGGAGTCCCTCTAACTGATTGGTGATTACATTCACCTTAGCGACAATGATCGCTACAGCCAAAGCTTTTTTTACATGAGACGGGCTGGCTATTTATACCGCACTGAAGATGTAACTCAAAAACCAGCGATCAAGGAGCCCCCAAGACGTACCGCAAGCCTTGATCCAGCGTCTTACTTAAGTCGAAGGCGCAGTGTCCTGCGCCACGCGGGTGCTCCCCGCCCACGGCCAATCCACGGTCGCGCCAGTAGACTACCCCCTCCATAGTCTGACGGGCTAAAAAATCACCTCCGTGGATATAATAAAAGACTTTGAAGCCAGCCTTGGTCTGCGCCGAAATAGGGAGCGAATTTTCTGGCAAAGTCGGCAGCACCGGTGGACCGCCGCCGCACAGCAAAATCGCACCGCCCTGATATTTATTAACTTGTGACGGGAGAAAGTCACCGCTGATGAACGTCGATCCTGCCGACCAGCCGACGAATACTGTCCGCTGGCGCGAGAGTTCTTGGTGCACACTATAAACTTTGTCCTCGAGCAACGAGTTAACGTAGTCTACATGACGCAGCGCAGAGCCAGGACCAGGCTCCGCCCATGAGAGCGTTCCGTTTGGAGCCTGGATCATCAGCAAAGCCATTTTGTAGGCATCTGCAGCGCGCGTTAAGTCATTCATCTGAGAATCATAATGTGGCCCAGCTCCCGCACCATGAAAGTACACGAGCAGCCTTGTATTTTTGGTCCGGGGGCTAGCAGGCAGCAACAGTGTATATTTTCCATGCCTGTCGAGTTTAGCAGAGGTGAACTCGGCTTCATAAGCGCGTGCCGAAAAGGAAAAGCTGAGCCAAAACATGACAGCGGTCAACATGCGGCAAAGTCCCATCTCAGCCTCCTCCCTTGGGGCCACAGCAGTGCCTTCGGCCACTCCCCCAAGTTTGGATCTCGGCAATTCTAAGGGAAAACTGTAATTTCAACTGACTAATCTATGGACACTATCCCGTGAGTGTCCAAAACGTAGCCAAAAATGCGCTGAGCCTGATCTGCAACTACCCTGAACTACAGGGCCGTTGTTCGGAATGATTTTTGCTCCATGTCAGGGGTAGTCGAAGGCAGTGGTACAACGAACGAGGGCCCTATGAAGCACCTAATTCCTCTTGTATGTGTAGCTCTCTCATATCAGCTGGGATGCACAGGACCCGTGGCACAGGATGGAACCGTCCAGACTGGCGCAAAAAAGTCGGCCGCGAGTAAAGCCAACATTGAAGACACCAACGAAGATGCGACCAAAAAGAACACTGACTCCTCCGCGAGCGAAGAGTCCGAAGATGGTCATGATCATTCGCACACTGGAGCCAACGCGGAGCCAGCGAATGACGCAACTAACATCAACTCGAATAGTCTAGGGACACCTGTAAC
The DNA here is from genome assembly GCA_903915625.1 of uncultured Pseudomonadota bacterium. Taxonomy (GTDB): domain Bacteria; phylum Bdellovibrionota_B; class Oligoflexia; order Oligoflexales; family CAIYRB01; genus CAIYRB01. The sequence continues at coordinate 5,396 of CAIWTN010000114.1, forward strand.
TGCAAGTACGACACCGACTCCCTCGACGGTACAAAATGGCAATATTGTCGAGTTTCATATCAAAGCCGGCACCGGCAACGGCCCTTGGAACGACGAAGCTACCAGAATCAACGTCAAGGTTGGGCAAGAGTTACACATCGTAAATGACGATACTCGTAGCCACCTGATGCACACCAACGGCTCACCCTTCTTCCACCCATTCGTACCGATTGCACCGGGGGGAAAGGCCGTTTACAAAATCGCATCGCCTCTTCCTAATGGAGTGCTTTACGATCATCAGACTAAGGGAAAAATCTACATTAATGCCGAGCGCTGAGTCACTCCGGCTTGCTTAATTGTGCGGGATTGCGATTTCTGTCACGTTTCTCTATCTTGAAGCCTTGCCGCCAGTCTTCTTTCTTGTGGGCGGCTTCTTCATGGGGACCGCAACGTGCCGAAAAAAGCTGCCTACACCTCAACCGAACAACGCCAAAACCTCATTCGTTCTGCCAGAGGAGAGATCCCTGCCGATGTGGTAGTGCGCAATGCTAAGTGGTTGGACGTATTTACCGGCAAATTCCGCAGCGGCGATGTCGCCTGGAAAGACGGCATCATTGTCGGAGTCGGTGAACATTACGAAGCTAAGCAGGTAATCGACGGCAGCGGACAATATATCGTCCCCGGTTTTATAGACGCCCACGTGCATATCGAAAGCAGCCTGATGACACCGGTGCGCTTTCAACAGGCAGTCTTGCCCTGCGGCACCACGGCTGTGGTGTGGGACCCGCATGAGATCGCCAACGTCAAAGGCACGGCAGGGATTCAGTGGGCCCTTGAATCCTCCGAAGGACTGCTGTTGGATGTTTTCGTCATGGTGCCAAGCTGCGTCCCATCGACCTCACCCAACGCTGGCTTAGAGACGAGTGGCGCGGCCCTGACGGCTTCCGATTTACTACCGTTCCGCAGCCATCCACGGGTGCTTGGCTTGGCTGAGATGATGAATTTTCCCGGTCTTTTATCTGGCGACTCAGACATCATGAACAAGCTAGATGGATTTTCCGCACTGAAGCTTGATGGTCACTGTCCGGGACTCAAAGGCAAAGATCTGAATGCCTACGGAGTGGCCGGAATTCACAGCTGTCACGAATCGACATCTGCCGATGAAGCAGAAGAGAAAATGAGTAAAGGCATTCATGTGCTGATCCGCGAAGGTTCATGCGCCAAAGATGCCGACGTCTTATTACCTTTGCTCAATTCCTATACTTCACCCGTACTCAGCCTGTGCAGTGACGACCGCAATCCCGCAGATATTAGTGCTAGCGGTCACATTAATTGCATCATTGATAAGGCGCTGCATGCCGGAGCGCGCCCAGAAGACATCTTCCGTGCCGCTAGTTTCGCTACTGCGTTAACCTACGGCTTAGAGGACCGCGGTGCTGTGGC
>CAIWTN010000115.1 GCA_903915625.1 uncultured Pseudomonadota bacterium
ATCACCGCCTGCGGGGGCTCCAAATCGTCGCTAATGGACCGGGTGAACTCTCCTAGGTCGAGCGCCAAAAGGCCTCGGTACTTCGCCATAAGCGCGCGCAGCGTTGCTAGATACAGTGAGTCAAAGCCTTTGGGCACGCGAGACTTGGCTGACTCCCACTGACTGATGGTGGTGTGTCCGGCCAGTCCAAGAGCCTTCGCCAAATCATGCTGTGTCATGTCCATGTATTTTCTTACGAAGCTAAGCTGAGATCCCATGATTTGACAGTGAGATTGCCGCAAGGCGTCAAACACTAAATCCTGAACTTTTCGACTATCTATGAGCGGATAGTAATCATCACCCTTAGCAATCAACTCAACTTCAGCAAGTATGACGGGGAAGCCAAAGCCATCTAACTTATAATTCTTCTTCTTGATGGATTTCCTCACCATGACTCCCTCAGTCAATTACGGTAATAACTACGACGCTTGGAATGACATCAACAACTACCGCCAGCGCCTTTCCATCGACGGTAGTACCAGCGAGCCGATAGTGCCAAGAGGCACCTACTTGCGAGTCACGTTGATAATCATGCATTCCGTTTTTTAGAACCCGCTCCACATCGGGAAAAACAAAACCGCGCTCGTTCATCCGACTTAAGGCATGCTCGGTATAGCGAAGCTGCCCGCTCCGCACAGCCTCTCTCAGTAGGTGTTTGAGCCGAGCTGAATCCAACAACAATTCCTCCTTCCTATTTGTCATATTTTGACATTATGGTCAATATCGAACGCTGTGAGCTTCGGGATGTTTCATAGGTTAACGTGCGAGTTCCGCAGTGTTCGTGACAGATCTGCTCTCACTCTGGCATTGCGGAGGCTAAGAAGAATGCCTTTTTCCCGCAACAAAGAATGGCTGTGATGACTGAGATGCCGGTCGCAGACATCTCGGCCCGGGATTGGTGATAATCGAAATCGACTCAGATTCGGCCAGTGCATGTTGAGTGCAATCGCGCCTGTTTGGATCAGTGATTCGTCAATTGTGGCTGCATGTTACCTTGCACCGAGGTAACTGCTTGTGCCCACTCGCGCAGCTAAATCGCCATATTTACTGACTTTTATGCCCATTCGGCAGTCACCTTACTAACCGCAAATTGAGGCACTTTTTGCTGCAATAACCCCGCGAAAGGTTTGGGCTTAAAAAAACGTCTCAAGATCCCCCCTGTAAGTGACGAAGTCATCTGATGAAGCGGAGGAAAAGGCGACCTTTTGTCACGAGTTAGGCAGCAGATGGCTAGATTCCAACAAAACTTCTATGTTGCGCTTATCGCTTGCTTGTTTAGCTTGTGGTTCACCACAACGCAGACAGCACTGGCTGAAAGTGGAAATTTTTCTCTATCTTACTCCGGTCGCCTGACGCAGGCAGACGGAGCTCCGCTGACTGGACCGGTCGATATCACTGTTAAGTTCTGGACCGCAGCCACAGCGGGCAATACTCTCACAGCGCCGATTGAGTTAGCTAGCACCGCGTTAAATGAAGGCGTGTTTACACTCTCTCTCGATCTGAATCCGGCGCAAGTTAGCGCCGTGTTTGGCCAAGGCACAGATCCAGTTTTTATCGAGATCACGGCAGCTGGTAAAACATACCCAAGGCAGCAATATAGTTACGTACCCTACTCCCTGAGAGTACCGGTTGATAATAAAACCGTGGCATTTGATGCGGATGGCAAACTTGGGCTGGCATTGACTAGTCAACCAAGTGCGAATCAGTTTTTAACTAAAGATAGCAGTGGTCGCCTCGCATGGGGCAGCCCCGCAGTCACCACACTGCAGGGTCAGAACATAGCCAGCACGGCACCGACATCCGGGCAGGTGCTGACTTACTCCGGGGGACAATGGGTGCCGCAGACCTTTGCCGTGGCTGGTGCTGCCGGAGGGACGGTAACGAATGTGACCGGCACAGCACCGATCACTGTCGCGACAGGCACGACGACACCGGAGATTTCGATAGCGCAGGCAAGCGGTTCGGTGAACGGTTATCTCAGCTCCGCTGATTGGACCGCATTTAATGCTAAGCAGATCGCGCTAGGCTTTGTACCAGTGAATAAATCTGGCGACACCATGACGGGACCGTTGACTGCACCGCTTATCAGTCAGCCAGGCACCAGTGCTCCCTCTGCTAGCGGCACAGGCGAGGGCCGCATTTATTTTGACTCTACGCTAAACCGGTTCCAAATATCGCAAAATGGGAGTGCTTATGCTCCACTAACTAATAACGCAACTGTGTCACGAGTGGAAGCAGGCGCAGGACTTAGTGGTGGGCCAATCACCACCTCAGGCACGATCAGCCTCTCTAATACATCCGTAAGTGCTGGATCATACACCCGAGCAAATATCACCGTGGACGCTCAAGGACGATTGACTGCAGCGCAGAGTGCGCCCTCTATAGCTGATAGTGATATCGCCGCTGGTGCCAGCATTGCCCAGAGCAAAATCCAAGGACTCGTTTCAGATCTAGCGACGAAAGAGCCAGCACTGCCGAGTGGTGGTACGGCGACGCAATATTTAGCCGGAAACAAAACTTGGCAGACGTTACATACGACGGTAGTTGCTGAAGGCACGAACGAGTACTTCACACCGGCACGGGCTAAAGCGGCTTTGTCAGCAAGCGCACCAATTACTTATGATTTCACGAGCGGCACGATTGGCATCAGTCCGGCTAGTGGTACCAGCAACGGTTACCTATCATCTGCCGACTGGAACACGTTTAACGGCAAGCAGAATGCGCTTGGATTCGCGCCGCTAAATAAATCCGGCGACACGATGTCGGGCGCGCTCAACATGGACGGCGGCGATGTGAAAAGCGTCGGCAATATCGGCATGGCCGCATCTAAAACCTTGCTCTTGAGTAATAACTCCAGCGACCCAACCGGTCTCACTGCAGCCGATAAGGGCAAAACTTGGTTCAACTCACAGACCAACCAGGTCAAGTACTGGGACGGAACTAATGCACAGGCACTCGGTGTATCGGGCGCGGGGCTAACGAATTTAAATGGGCTCACGGGTGGTACGCAGACCTTTGCCACTGGGGCCAGTGGCAACAGCCCAGTGTTTAATTCGAACGGGACAGTCCATTTGCTGAACATCCCGATGGCGTCAGTCAGCGGCGTTACGGCTGGTTTAGTTTCAAATAGTGATTATGCCGCGTTTAAT
>CAIWTN010000116.1 GCA_903915625.1 uncultured Pseudomonadota bacterium
AGGCATGGGTATGGCAAAGAATTTGGGTACGGATCAGATTTTAGGCGTCGGTAGCTTGGGCGTTACCAAGGCAAGTTCGTTTGTTAAAGAGTTTCGCGATTTTGCTCTTAAAGGCAACGGCGTTGAGTTAGCGGTTGGTGTCATCATCGGTGCCGCTTTCGCCAAAATCGTTGATTCCATGGTGAAGAATATTCTTATGCCATTGATCAGCCTGCTCTTTCCGTCCGAGCAAAGTTACCTTGGCTGGAAATATGCCGTTGGCAACAAGGAAATCCCTTACGGACTGTTCATTGGCGACATCGTTAACTTTATTATCGTCGCCTTGGCGCTATTCCTCTTTGTGGTGAAGTTTCTCGGCTGGGTCTCGCGTCGTCGCACCGCCGAAGAAATTGCAGCGGCCAAAGCTGCGCCACCTCCAGCTCCGACCAAAGATCAGGAGCTACTTGCCGAAATTCGCGATCTCTTGGCTCGCCAGTCTCGCGGCTAATGAGTGTGGTTAAGGTTGACTTGATTTAATTACAGAATGGAGATGAACGATGAAGCTTTTGACAGGGGTTATTTCAGTTTGTTCAGCTTGGGTGTTGAGCGCACCAGCATTCGCTCAAGGTGTTGCAAAGCCGGCTACCTCAGGCACGACTGAAGCAAAAAGCGTTGAGTTGGCCAGCGACAAACTGCCAGCCAAAGACGGCTTTTCTGATTTGGAATCGGTCACTGGTGGGTCGAACGTTATTGATCAGCAAAACGTCAACGGCCAGCAAAGTGGTACGTCCACGTTATACAATTTGGATCTTTCAGGTGACCTCAACTACCGGCGTAATCAGCAGTCGGTTAGCAACAACCTAACAGTAAACGAATCCTTTTCGCGTACGCCGGCATTGCCGCGTTTGATCAAGTCTACCGATGCGGTCCGTTTCGTCAGTATGTACCGCTACTTTTTTACTGGCACCAGTCCCTTTGGCGTTTATGGCCGTTTCAAAGCGTCAACTTCTGCATTTGAATCTTACGATGAACGCGCTGCTCCCGTGACTTACCGGCGCCAAAAACGTGATGGCACGTCGACGGAGGAGGCTGACAAAATCCGCACAAAGTTAGCAGCTGGATTTGCACCGCAGGAATACAAAGAAGCCTTCGGTATTTTCCTTAGCCCATTCGAGCATGAAGCGTTCAGGGCAGAGGTTCGTACTGGTCCAGCCGCAGTTCAAACCCTCTCTAAAGACGCCTACTATACCAACACGAGCAAGAGCAAAGACGGGTTGGTAGTTTTGGACGAAGTTGGCGATGTGCATGCCTTCGGTGCTGAAGCCGCGGTGGAAGTCAAAGGCGTATTGTTGGACAAGAAATTGGACTACGTAGCATCGGTTGAAACGCTGTTTCCTCTGATGTATTCGCCAAAGCCGGCGAACTCCCCTGAGACATCCAAGCTAGTGAACTACGAAGCTGTAGCCGCAGTTCGTTACAAGCTAAGTGACTGGCTCGGTGTCACCGCGCAAGCTAAAACGAAGCGCAACCCAATGATCCGCCCAGAAGCGGAAGTTGTGAAGAGCGTACTGTTGACTGCCACTTTGAAGAGGTCGTTCCTCGACTAAGCGGCGACGCTTCCAGGCAAAAGCAACATTGTAATAAAAAAGGGACCCAATCGGGTCCCTTGTTTTTTTACTGAGCGGCCTTGCCGGTAAGGGCCGTGAAGTCTGATTTTGCTTCGGCATCAGGGTAAACATCGGCAGCAAATTTCGGCATGCCACGTCCGCCATTGCGTACCTTGGTGCTAAAAGTTGCGTAATCAACGGCATTTAGGCTTGGGCCTGTGTCACCCTCACCAGCGGCTCCGTGGCAGTTGGCGCATTTGCCGGTAAATGTGGTCGAAAGAGCTGCAGTTACTTTGACTTGCGAATTCGAGGTTGGGCGGCCGCAGGCCAGTGCTAGGGTGCCGAATGCGGCGGTGACGGTTAGGACTGTAAATAATTTCATGATGTTGACTCCCAGGGGGTGAAGGGACAGTGGCGCGGTTTGTGTGCGTGTACACATTTGATACTGTCCGGGCGACGACTTAGCCCAATAGGGCTCAAGGGTCAACTGCAGGATAGGGTGCTCCAGGATTAAAGCCTTGCTTTGAAAGGCTTGGGTCGATAAGAGTCCCAACAGCAAATTTTCAGTAAGAGTTGCTTTCAGGAGTCATGCGATGTTCAAGTGCTTAATCAACTGGACGAGCCGTTTTTTGGTCTGCGGTTTATTTGTCAGTTTTATTGTTAGTGCTAAGGCTACTGCTGATGAAGTGCTCAGCCAGCCTTTCGATCTCGAAGTGAACATGCTGAAGAGCGAAGGGCACAAAAGCTCCATCGAGCCTCGACTAGGCACGGTGCAGAATCTTCAGGCCGAAGCCACCGCCAGCGCAGCATTGAATATCTCAGCTCGCGCAAAAGCGTTAGCTGACACAGTCGAATATCTACAAGTCGATGTTTATATCGAAAACCGTCGTGACTATCCTGTCGATGCGGTAGTTCTGAATTTTGATCAGGACGGGGGTGCAGGTCAGATCTGGGACCTGACGACGGACGCATATAACAAGCAAGCTTTGGCTGCACCTTACGCACTAAATGTCGGACGCATTGCCGCCTACGGTGTGAAGCGTGTGATCCTTAGCGTGAAGAAGTCACTGTCACCCCATCTTCGTGGGACCATCACCCTCAAGCCGAGCTCTGGCGAAGGGCAGATGACTACTGACCTCTTGGTGTCTCCAGCCAACGACGAGCTGTGGGCCGTGAGTTCGGATACTAACGAAGTGGTAGCTTACGCATTGCCAGGAAAACAAGAGATCGCTCGCTTAGCCGTTGGCGCACAGCCAGCTGGTCTAGCCTTGCAAAAGTCCCGTGACTGGATCGTCGTTAGCTCGGCGAAAGGTAATTCGCTGACGGTGATCGATCGCCGCACAAAGACTGTCTTGAGTGTCCTCGGTAATAATGAGGAGTTTGGTCGTGAGCTCCGTTATGTGCTCGTTTCACAAAAGTCGCCGACTATCTACGTCAGCAGCTACGTCGAAGGTACACTTTCTGAAATCAAATTGAATGATGCGGCGCAAGTTGCTTCGTCTAGGACTCTTAAAATCGGTGCTCGGCCTACAGGCATGAGCATGACTTTTGATGAATCTCAATTATACATTGCTCACTTTTTGCCCCGTGGCGATATCAATCATAACGAAGCTTGGATCAGCGTCGTGACTCTGCCGAAATTTGTGGCAGAAAAAGATGCCGTGATCGAAGACCACTTCAATCCTGATAATCCAAGGATGCAGTGCCTCGCTGATTTTTATAATAACTATCTGCCAGCTAAATTAATCTACGGCAAACTTAAGCCAACTGATTTCAGTTTGGAAGGAACAGCAAGCCAACTATCCGGTGTCTTCCTCGATCCAGCGGGTCAAGTTGCCTGGGTGCCGGGAACAAGAATCACTGGTGCTTTAGTGGTGCTAGAGCGCGGCCAGAATGCTGACAAATCGCTCAAGAGATTTGGTGGACTTCAGCCCGCTCAGCTCAGCGCTCCTCTAATCTTTCCTCTGGATGCTAGTAAGAAATCTGAGTTGAACAGCATCTATACGCGTGATGTCGAGATGGCGCTGCCGTCTTTGAAAAATATTGTTTACTGCATGCGTCATCCGCTTGAGATCGAATTTATCGACCGAGCTCTGCAAAGCAACGGCAAGGAGCAAACCAACCCATTTCTAGCTTACGGCGTCCCGCATGCGGGATTAACAGGGTTAGGTTTGGTTAATACCATTCGATTCACCAAAGGTGGTCGGTTTGCTTTAATGCTGAGCCATGTTTCTGACGAGATCGCGATCTATGATGCCACCACGATCAACCCGGCTAGCCAGTTGCATTTTCAACTGTCAGGGTCGAATCCAAAAGGCATGACCGTCTCGCCTGATGGCAAGAAGATTTACGTCTCCTATGAGAATTCTGATTTTATCTCCGAGATCGACGCATCTGCTTATGCTCCAGAGGAGCCAAGTCGTCTAACAGCACCTTATCAGATCCCTTATCGCTACTTCCCGACGACCAAGAGTTTGGTACAGCTTGGCGGAGTTGTTGGCCTCCCACTGATCCGTAACATCGAAAAGGTAGCAGTTAAGCCAGCTCTACAGGAAACTGCTCGCCTCAAGCTCAGGTCCACGGATCCGCTCAGCCCAGAAATGCGCCGCGGTAAGACTCTGTTCGCTTCAGCCAATCCAGATAAATATCCAGTGTCGGTGAATCGTCTTGGAGCTTGCGCATCATGCCATCCGGACGGCGGCAACGATGGTACCAGCTGGGTTACCATGGAAGGTCCGCGCCGGACGATCTCTCTTAGAGGGGGCGTTGCCGATCGCGGCTGGCTCCACTCGAGTGCAACTCATACTAATAGCCATGAGTTTGTCGAAACTATCGTCCCTGAGCGCCTAGGCGGCAAGCTGGAAAAGTCTGATCTAGACGCGATGGCTCAGTATCTCGATCACGGGATTCCAAAGCTGCAAAGCCCGCGGGTGGACGCTGTGTTGGCAAAACGGGGCGAGGACTTGTTCCAGAACAATTGCGCCAGCTGTCACCGCGGCACCGCTTACACTAGCGGTGTGAAGGCTGATGGAACGCCACGTCTCTATAATATCGGAACGGCAAACTCAAATCACGGTGTGGCAGCAGGCCGTTTTTCCAACACGCTGATTGGACT
>CAIWTN010000117.1 GCA_903915625.1 uncultured Pseudomonadota bacterium
ACGACTACGCTTTGCCGTGGGAAAAAATTAATCCATCGGAATTTCGTGCCTTTAGTCTAGTGTCGCCTGATGTTGTGAAAAATCTTCGGGACGCTAGTAAAGATCGAGTGCAAAAGGATAAGGGCTTCGAAAAGGTTTTCGCTGCGATTAAAGAGTACAAGTCGAGTGAAGAGGCTCGCTCACGAGTGAGTCTGAAAGAGGAAACTCCAGAGGCCAAAGCCGCTGCCGAAGCGAAGAATAAAGACAACGCTAAGGGAAGCTCCAAAGATAAAAAAATCGCCGAAGCTGACAAAGCGAAGAAGGACGATAAAAAGGCTCCAAAGAAGCCCAACCCGGATGAAGACGAAGATGCAGAGAAAGTTCCATTGGCGGATGACTTCATGTTGCAAGAGACACTGCGGGTCGCCGCTGACTACGTGCAACTTTTGAACAAAAAGCCACTGGCCAAGGTATCTCTACCTAGCCTCGATAATGTAAACGTTGCTGAGGACACAAAACCAGCACCTTCTAAGGTACATCCCTAATGACTATGCCCGCGGTCACTGTCCTTTACGATAGCCTCTGTCCCGTCTGTAGGCGCGAGGTAGACCTATTAAAGAAAGTGGATCGCAAAGGGCATTTGGGGGTCGTCGATATCGCTAATCCAGATTTCAAACCGGAGAGCTTTGGTTTGACTCTGGATCAGTGCATTGGGTCACTCCATGCGGTCCGGGCTGACGGTGAAATTATCCATGGTATGGACACCATACGCGATATGTACAAGGCCGTTGGACTGGGCTGGGTGATGGGGTGGACCGCGGTATGGCCTTTCCGGCCATTGGCTGATATAGGGTACCGAGTGTTTGCCCGGTATCGGCCGCGCTTTTCTGGGTTTCAGCCCGAATGCGATGAAAATGGCCGTTGCCGCGTGGACGCTAAGCCGAAATAAAAATTGCGGATAGCACGGGATATCACGGCCATGGAGCTCAGAGAGTGGGCTGAGTCTATACTTTACTCAGCGGATTTAGCGGTCAAGCTAAGCCGTCCAGGTACCATCTCGGATGCTCAGCCAGGTCAGGCAGTGAAGGTGCCAGGTGCACCAGCTCGGCCACATGGATTAGCTTGGGGCGCCGGGCATGCGGCGGCGCGAGTTGCGTTTCCGACGATCCACCAGTTAGAGCGGGATGATCAGCGTGGGGTCGTGCTGCACTTCTTTGCCAATCATGAGCTCCTTGCACTCGAATTGATGGCATTAGCATTGCTGCGTTTTCCGGAAGCACCTGCCGCATTTCGTCGCGGACTTGCTGGAATCATGCAGGAAGAGCAGTCCCACTTAAGTCGCTACCTAGTACGTATGAAAGAGCTCGGTGTCGACTTTGGAGCGGTTCCGGTCAATGGCTATTTTTGGGACGTGATGTCCCCGACTCTGTCACCGCTAGTATTTGTGACGCAGATGTCTATGACCTTCGAGCAAGCAAATTTAGATTTTGCTCGACACTATCTCGATGCTTTTACCCTGATCGGTGACCATTCTACTGCGCAATTGATGGATACGGTTTACCGCGAAGAGATCGGCCATGTCGGACACGGCGTCCTATGGTTTAACCGTTGGCGTGACGAGCGTGAGGGGCGTGACGAGCGTGAGGGTGAAGAGAGTGACTGGAACGCGTATAAGCGGCTTTTGCCGTTACCGCTGACTCCGGCCCGGGCAAAGGGGCCGGGGCTTCAGGTCGAGGCCCGCTACGCCGCGGGTCTGTCGGAGGAATTTGTGCGCGAGTTAGGACTTTATCGGCACTCTAAGGGGCGGCCTCCGCGACTTTTTTGGTTCAACCCGACTGTTGAAGAAGAGATCGCGCAAGGCGCGAATTACTCGACGCCCAAGGCCATTCAAGCCTGGACGCATGACCTTGGGAGCTTGTTGCAGTTTTTAGCTAACGACGATGATGTCGTACTGACAGAGTATCGTCCAAGCCCTGAGTTCTTGCTGATGCTTGAACGCGTTGGTTACCGGATTCCGCAGTTTGTCACGCAAGATGAGCGTGTAGAACTAAGCAACAGACTTTTTGAAAAGTGGTCGCCATGGGGTCAAAGTGCGACTGCGCTGAGATTGGCAAATGCGCTCGGAGTGCGTTGGCAGCAGAGTCTTTTTTCCCCTCCGGCCGAGGTATTTTCCAAGGCGTGGGCAAAGGAGTTAGCGCCGAGCGTTGTGGATGATCCCTTTCCGGGGCGGGTTTGCCGAGATTTTGAGCAGGCTCAAGATGCAGTCAATCATTGGCTAGCTCGGGGTCCCGTCGTGATCAAAGCGCCGTTAGGTTGTGCTGGTCGTAATATGCTGCGAGTGCAGCCTGACGTTGGACTTACGGACAATCAGCAGCGTTGGCTGGAACGCATCCTTAGCCAGCAAGATGCCGTGGTGGTCGAGCCATGGTGCAGACGAATTGCAGATTATAGTGTCCAGATAGAAGTCACATCTCAGGGTACGGCGGTACTCGGTGTGACGCGTTTTCTTACCGATCAACGAGGCCAATACATTGGCCACGTATTGGGATTTAAACACGCGGGGCTAGCGCCAGAAGTTGTGCGCGCGTACCACGAAATTGGAGTATCCGCGAAGCTGAAAGACGTGGCTAGCAAGGTTGGGGATGCCCTGGCATCTGCAGGATACCTCGGCCCAGCAGGTATTGACGCTTTCCTCTATGAGTCCGATTCTGGCATTCGTCTGCAACCTTTGGTTGAGATCAATCCTAGGTTTACGATGGGTCGCATTGCGCTCGCTTTAGATCAGAAAATTTATAGCAGGTCAGAAGCTGTCTGGCGGCATTGGCCCCTGCAACAAGTATTAGATTTAGGCTACGCAGATTTTGACAGCTTTGTGACAAGTTTGTCGAAGCGCTACCCTCTGGTTCAGCGCCATGGTTGGATAGAGCGGGGCATCATTCCGACGAATGATCCAAAAAAGGTAAAAGCTGTGTTGACCCTCCTGATGGTAGGTGCGAACCAGATCAGCACTTAGCTCGCTGTTGGTGATTGCGAACAAAATCACAAAAAACTAAATCATCACATTTGTATGCTGCCGCGAAATTACCTATCCCGATTTCGGATAGGTTCAAAATAGCTTAGGGAATTCAGGAAATCACAGCAATGTACCGATATAGGTAAAGGTATTGGCTGCTTTTCCTGGAGTGTGATGTTGGCACGGTCACGGAAGAATTGGTTGCGTTATTTGAAGGGGTCGATCGCCCTTCCAATTTTTATTGCACTTTCATGGCTCATTCCAAATCTCGATGCCGAAGATAAAATTGCTTATCCGATCGAAGCATTTTTAAGTTCTGACTCTGCACGCAGTATAGGCGATATTATGAAGCTGCCGGAGGGATCCTGGCGGCCCTTTAAAGGTCATGGAGTTGCAGCGCTTAGTGCAGATCCTGTTGATCTTTGGTATCGCGTTCGTATTCCAGCTCTAAGAGGATCGCCGGCGCAGCGTTTAGTGGCTGAGATCGGATATTTTTTGGTACCACAGATCGATTTTTACCTCGCCGATGGTCAAACAGTCATCAACCATGTTGCGAGTGGTATGGAGCGCCTTGATCCTAAGGCAGCAAGAAAGAGCTTATTTTATACATTCACGTTCGACAGACCACAGCATTACGAGCAGGATTTATACGTCCGCGCAACCAGGGGTGCACTTTTGCTTGCTCCGATCGTGATTCGGTCTGAGGAGCGTTTCTATGCGTCTACACAAATTAGGGAATTATTTAACGGGCTCGTACTTGGTCTTTTTATCGGGGTGTTTCTATACAACTTAGTGCTGTACTCGTCGTTGCGGGATAATTCCTATATTTATTTTGTGATTTATCTGCTTTGTGTGCTGGTCTACTCGCTCCTGGAAAGCGGTGTTCCGGCCGTTTTTTCGGCAAAAATTGCTACCAATTACACTCTGGTTGGTAAAATAATGGCCGGCTTAGCTATAGCATGCGTGCTCACATCTGTTCTTTTTGTGCAGTCATTTCTGCGCTTGCGGCGCAATCTTCCAGTGATCAGCAGGCAGCTTAGGTACGTCCAGTATGTTTGCATAGCTGCTGCGGTGTTGATCAATTTTATCTCAATACCAGCAGGTTTTATGCTTGCATCGGCAATATTGATCGGTAGTTTTGGTTACATGGCGATCGTTGCTTTAGCAAACCTTCATTTGAATGAAGTGCTGCAATTCTTTGCCGCATTTTTTGGCATATTCGTCGGCCGCTTAATCTGGTTTATGAATGAATTTGGCTTCTGGGATGCGTCGCCTATGCTCACTGCCTTTTATCAGCTGGGTTGTGTCTGGGCAGCATTGTCGATGATTACTTTCACTGTTGCTCGCATCGAAAGTATGAAAGGTCAGCAGGATGCTATCGTAGCAGCCTTAGAGCATAATGCACCAAAGCATTTGTTGAATAGCTTCCTCAGTAATTCGTTTGTCGATCAGTATAACTCTACAGAAATTGTCGTCACAATTATGTTTGTTGATATTTCCTCATTCTCTCGGATTTCTGAAAGGCATGAGCCGAATATTGTCTTCGAAAATCTGTCGAAATCAATCGAGGATATTACAAAAATAGTCTACGAATACGGAGGTACGATAGATAGGTCTTTGGGTGACGGAGTTTTGTGCTTTTTTGGTTATGAAAAAAAAGCTGGTGGTGCGCGTCATGTTTCTGATGGATTCATGGCGGCAAAAAAAATCCAAGAGATGATTGTCGACAAAATTAACAACAATGCGACTGACCATGTGCCGCTGCCAGTGCGTATTGGCTTGCATTCAGACAAAGTGACGATTGGCAACATGGGTAACGCTAAGCAAGTCGATTTCACGATGGTCGGCAATGGAGTAAATTTCGCCAATCGCCTTGAGACAGCGTGTAGTCCATTCAAGATCATGGTTAGTGAATCATGCTATCAGAGTTTGCTGGAAGACGGTGCGGACGCGGGACAATTTTCACAAATATTTATAGCAGTTAAGCACCAAATTGAATTAGTGCGAGCTTATGAGGCGGATCCATTTGAGAAGACTCCGGATACTCTCAATACAGCGATGCAAGTCCATAGTAGTCAACTTGGAATGATTCCTAAAGACGCGAGATATCGAGTCTCCTCCCGGCACTCTATCTGCCTTACGACAAGTTACGGGAAATTTCAGGTCGTCGACTTTTCTATGCAGGGATTTAGGGTAAAAGGTCCGACTTTTCTCGCGCAGAAATCGATTATTAGCGTAGACCTTGAGACTGGAGATCCCGTCGTTGATGCTGAGTTGAAAGCAAGGTTTTTGCATAAAATCACGGTTGAAGTTAGATGGAGTCGCCGAGAATCCATGGTTTTCGAGCACGGTATGCAAGTACTGGGTGGTGGGGCGAAGCAGTGGCGATATCTTATGGATCAGCTGATTTCGCTAGGTAAAAGCGACGATCAAAAGGGTGTCGCCGATGGTGAGCGGCACACTGCTTAGACCAAATATAGGACGCTAGCTACATTGGGGTGGATTTTTGTTCGGGTTTTTTAAAAATAAAAAATGGATGATGGCACTACTAGCCAATCTACTCCCAGTGATCGTCGGGACTGTTACTCTATTGCTTCCGAACATTGAAGTTTATAAGAGGCTCGAATTCCCGGTAGCTTTTATTGAGTCGGGCTTGAAGTCGCCAAGTATCGACGAAGTCATTGGGTTTAATGACTCAGCGTGGCGACACGACAAAGGTCGGAGAACAACGACTTTTGGTGGTACTTTGGCGACGTCGTGGAGTCGCCAAACGATTGCGCCTGCCGAGCCAAATGGAGGTCCCGAGCTGGTTGCTGAGCTCGACTTTCCAACCGATCGTAGTGTTGAGTATTACCTTGTTGAAAATGGCCGGGTCATAGATCAAATGAAAGCGGGTACTCCTCGTGCCGATGGGTCTTTTGGAGCCTATAGTGCTATCAGTGCATTTCCGCTCAGAGGTGGAACTTCGCAATCGCGCTATCTATACGTCAAAAGTACAGTGATTGGTCGCATTCTCGTGGCGCCAATGATTCACACTGCTGAGGACTTTCGTGAGGCTGCATTTTTACGCCATATTCTGCTTGGTATGTTGCTGGGATGTACGCTTGGATTGGCACTATATAATATTTTATTAGTCTTTCTGACGCGTCAATTTATGTATTTTTATCACGCGTTGTTTCTTTTGGCGATTATGTCGCTCACGGTCGTAACGTCTGATGCTCTCTGCATATTTTTCCCATTTCTGGCGGCGGATTATGAACTGTACAGCGCACTAGTCGCGGTGTGCATTATTCTGGTGATGACATCGATACTTTTGTTCCAAATGGCATTTCTTGGTGGCGAGACATTGAAGTCTGGACTTCTGCGCTATAACCATGCCCTAGCTACAATGATGTTGTCTGTTTTATTGTTCCTACCTTGGCTATCGATTCAGTCTTATTCAATCGTTATTACTGTTGGGATGGCTATCATTGTGATTCGGGGACGAGTCATCTCGCTGACCTATGTTGATGTCCCCGCGGTGCGCAAATTTTCCGTGGCGATGGGGTGTCTTGCAGCAAGCTTAGTGGTGACGTTTCTTACGTGGTTTCATTGGGTGGAACCAGATTTTTTTAGAACATACATGTTCAATTTTGTAGCAATTTTCACGGCGGCATTTTTTTCTTCTGCCCAGTCACTGCGACTTAAAGAGCTGGAAGCTAATAGGCAAGGTCTCATAGAAGAAATTAAAAATAAGTCATATGGCCTAAGTGCTAAATCTGATGTCATGGGTTTCAGTAGTTCTTATCGTGGAGCAGTTGATACGACTGAAGTCTGTGTTGTGTTTATCGACATAGTTGCATTTTCGCAGATTTCGGCACCATTGCCCTCGTCAAAAGTTTTTGCAGAGCTTTCGAAGCGCATTGCTGAAATCAGTGATATTGTTCGCAGTTATGGTGGGAATATCGATCGTTCGCTGGGCGACGGAGTTCTATGCTTTTTCGGTTACGACCGTAGTGACGATCCGCGCCAGAACACTCTCAATGCTTTTAAAGCAGCATGTGAGATTCAATTAATGACGGCCCATAATGCGACTGATGAGGGGCTAGAAGACGGCGGTAGGTTACTCCTGCCGGTCAGAATAGGTATACACTCTACGCAAGTAGTTATGGGTAATCTTGGTGGTGGCACAAGAATTGACTTTTCGATGGTTGGGTCAGGACTGAACTTTGCCAGTAGACTAGAGTCTGCCTGCTCGCCATTCAAGCTTATTATCAGCGATCTGTGTCGTGACCATTTAGTGGATATGGGGCAGGATCGGGATCTTTTTTCAGACATATCCATAGCGATTAAACACAGAGCTGATCTAGTTTCAGCGAGTGAGTACGATCCATTTTATGACCAGCCCAAAGTGCTTCAGGTGGCTGAGCAGCGGTATTTTAAACAGCTTGGATTTCGCTCTGTTGATCAAAGATTTGTGGTGATTGATAGCGATTCGATTTGTCTTAAGAGCCAATACGATTCTTTTGTCGTAAAGGATTTATCGACACACGGATTTCGCGTGCAGGGGACGAAACTATTCGGACGTATGTCCATGATGGCGGTGGCCATCGAGACCACAAATGCACAAATAAATGACCAGTTGCATCAGCGGCTTTTAAATGAGTTGACCATTGAGGTGCGCTGGGGGCGGCGGACTCAAAACGGTTTTGAGCATGGCCTGCGGATCGTAGGGGGAAATGATGAGCAGCGTCGATATGTCTTTGATTTACTTTCACAATGTGTTGCTGGTATCGAACGTCCGGAACCTCTGAGGGTGCGGGATATAGCTTAAACAACCGATTTTTATGATTTTTTATTAAGGTCGTCCATGCTTCTTCCGATATCAGAATGTGTATTTAAAGAACTTCATGCCAGGTGTGAATCAGGAGGCAGATGTTTGTGATGATGCGTAAGACCTGCTTGATTGGTATTGGGTTGAGTGCTTGCGGAATATTGCTGGTCACGGCCGTGGCTAAGGCTGCTGTGTATGTATATCGGTATTCTGACGTCGTGAGAGAGTCCTGCGCAGATAAGCAGGGTGTGGTCGTCTTAGCGAATGCGTTCCAGCAAATTCACGATAATATGCGCACATTGGTGATGACGAAAAGTGCGCATAAGGCTTACGATTTCTTTGATGAAGTGATTCAGTCGGTTAACTTTGCGAGGTTTTTAGATAATCCCCTGGCATTGCCTTTGCCAGATGGTTCTAGAGCTTTCTTCCTCAAAGGGGCGCGGGCTGATGGTCACTATGTGGTTGACTATGAACGTGCGCACATTGAAGGGTTCACGCCAAATCAGTTTCTTTCATTCGGTGCTGAAATAAGGATGCGGGAAGATAAAGACCCAATACCGGAAGTAAAACGGGGGTTTGGAATCGATACTGACATCAAAGTGAACTCTGGGTCTCTATCACATGTGACGTTGGCCCGATCTTTATCGGGTGTTTTGCGTGTGTTGGCTCCAGAAAACATAACCAAACTGCCGACAGATTCGACAAGGCCTGAGTTAACTCCGCTTGATCAAAAGTTGATGGCTGAGTTTCATGATGCGTTTCCAATTATGTCAGCAACCTTTGATCGCTACGTGTCAGCTATCCCATTCGCAAGTATCACGCGGCGCGGCATAGAGGGAAAGTCATACACCGAGATCGCGAGTCGATTTGCTCTTAAAATTGACGCGTTGAAGGCTGATTATCCGGAGTTAGGGGACTATGTTGAGTCGCTTATGGATAGTTTTGAGTTACAGGTAAGCTCAAACTATGAATTGCCTGATGGTAAGCGTCTCGCTCATGTCGAGTTGGATTCTGCCAGTCGTTCCTTCGTTGTTAGGTTTTTGACGAGCGATGGTGCTGTGGTTCCGACCAACGACAAGGGAATTCCCTGCCCTCAAGATGCTTTTAATCCCGAACTAGTAAAGCACCATCGAGGCCAGTTGGTTACTGACGTCACGGGTCATGTACTGGGATTGACGTTCAAGGCTGGCGGGATTGTCGCAAGCAATGAATTCGATGATGGCGTCATTGCGAAGGCCTCGGCAAAAATCCAGAAACTACCTTTGCCCACCATTGAGGGTAGGGCCTTAGGTATCTTTCCGACTTGGGCGATCGACATGACGATTCCGCGTAGTTTAGAGGAGTACAATCGATTATTTACCCAAGGTCTACTGCATGGATCGAGAGGCAGGGGATCCTACGTAGAAACCGTGATTGATACTAGTCAGGCAAATGCGATTCAATTTGATACTAAGATAGGTACCGAATTAGTAGACAACTTTTTTATCAATTTTGGCATGCGTGTCGCTCAGAGCTACCTTTGGCCTGATCGAGATGTTTTGTCGGATGTCCACAAGCTGTCTGAGCGAATTTCCGGAAATATCGCGGATGATTTGCTGAAGATGGGTAGCGCGCCTACTTCAAATAGTAATCAGGCGCATTAATTTAATGTTAACCATGAGCAGCTTCCGGAGCTACAGGTACGTCAGTGTGTTTCAGCACCTAATCTGCCGTAAAGTGCCAATACACATGTCCAAGCTGAGGAGTGCCTGAATGCCCATGGTCGAACAAAAGAGGGCGACGGTCTGGATCAGCCACAGGGGGCTCAAGACCCATCACGTCGAAAATACGCAGGCAGCATTTGAAGACGCGATTGCCGGCGGCTATCAGCACCTAGAGACCGACCTGCGCTCTACCGTAGACGGCCAAATCGTGCTGGCGCATGACTCAGATCTAGCGTGTCTGGTTGGGCGCAAGATGCTCGTGGCTACTAGCACGGCGGCAGAACTGCGTGAGTTGCGCCTCAGTGATGGACAGGGGCTGCTGTTCTTTGATGAATTCATAAACTGTTTTGGCCAGTATGGACTGACCTTTGATATCAAGCCCGAAGAAGGCGAGAGGACGCTAGCCATACTGGCTCGTTGGCTGCATGCGCAAAAGTCCCCTGATGAACTGTTGCAACGTTACCGTTTTTTATTCTGGCGACGTGAGCAACAGTCCTCGTGGCAGACGGAGTTTCCTGCTGCCAAGTGTTTAGCAACCGAGGCCGAATGCATCTGGGCTGGGATGGCAATGGCCTTCAGACTACCTTTGCCCCGCGCGGTGCGAACCGGACAGACCTACGCGGTGACGCACAGCTTCGGTGGCGTCGTCACCATGCGGCCTTCGGTAGTCGCGCGCTACCATGCTCGCGGGGCCAAGGCTCTTGCTTATCTGCCCAAGGACGCTGGTGAGATCCAGACTGCGCTGGCTGCCGGGGTTGATGAAATTCTCTTTGATGGCCCGATACCTGCCGAGCTGTCAGATAGGGCATCGTCCTAAACAACGCCTAACTCGCTCTGCTAGGAAACGACATCAGATTGCTCGATCCCCAGTTAACGGTAGCAGTTCATGCCAGATTATCTGGTCCAAGCTGTCGCGAAGTAGCAACTCACCAGTATCAGTAATGGTGAAGCGAAATGGAAGTAGGCCTTTGCCAGCGGTGTGCGTCTGCCATACGATGCTTTGGTCGCCGCGCATCAGTACAATGTTACCGTCGTTCTGCACGCGTGCGATGACTGCTTGGTGACCGCCCGTATTGGTCGACCAAACTTGCGTACCGCGGTCTAAAACGACCAGGTTGCCATCTGATTGTAACTTTACGGTGAAGCGCTGATTCACTGACGTAAGCTCTTTGAAGTCTCGCTGCGAAATCGCGGTGTCGGTGTAGGCCTGTCCCCTAGGAATGAACTGGAATTTTGTGGCATCTGATAGGCTTGGTGTCTGCGCCTTGGATGCATTGGTGGGCATCAATCGCCCCCAGGCTAGTGATACAGTGGGATTTCTGCCGACGATTTTCTTCTGCCCGTGGCCTAAGTCAACAATCATCCAATCCTGATCTGCGTCGTTGCTTTTACATTCCTTCATGACGAATCTGCCCGCTGAGGCGGACGAGACGCCGCCTGCAGCGCATAGTCCACTGCCTAAATGTACTAGACGTACATAGCCCCGTCCGGATGTGGTTTTAATATACCAATTCTGTCCACTGTCGCGCGTAGTGCAGGACGTTAGGGTTAATGTTGTCTCCATCGTGGATCTAGTCAGCAATGTAGACAGACAAAAACTGCCAGTGTCGGCTTTAATTTGGTACGGCCCTCCGATCAATTCTTGGCCATCTTCCAGTGCCTTAATGATGCCCTGAACCAGTTGAATATTGACTCGATCCTGGACCTCTAGCAATCGGGTGTCGTCAGCAGTGCGTACGATTACTAGATCTAGAGATGGAATCACGGTAATCATCTGGCCGAAGATTCCCTCGGCCATAAATGCATCATGCGGCAGATTCTTGATGTCCTCGGGAGTGAATGCGGCCTTTTTGAGCGATGGCGGCGCCGCCACAGAAAAGCGGCCAGGGAATTCAAGGTGCCATAGGTATCCGTAAAAAGGGTAGCAGTGTTGCTGCTCGTATTTCAGAGAGCTGTCCCAGAGTCCGCCGCATGGCGTTAATTCTTCATCGATCCATTGATACGGTATGAGTTGCGTTTGATTCCACCGGCCACGATTGAGATAGAGTTGGCCGAATTTTGCGAAGTCTCTGGCAGTAGTGTGGATTTTTGCATACGTTCGGGTGCGACCGCTTT
Source organism: uncultured Pseudomonadota bacterium (assembly GCA_903915625.1). GTDB lineage: Bacteria > Bdellovibrionota_B > Oligoflexia > Oligoflexales > CAIYRB01 > CAIYRB01. The sequence goes on from CAIWTN010000117.1 coordinate 11,624, forward strand.
TGTCGCTGGACCAGTCCACTTTCATTCCTAAAGGTCCGAATAAACGTGCATCCGCATAGTCAGCAGCCTTCATTCCGACCGCGCCTTGAAGGACTTGAGATAGCACAGCGGGATCCCCGGTTGAATAAAATGCGTATTCTCCCGGTTGATATTCCTGGCCACTATCATTAGTTCTTAGGCGGTGGCGACTAACAAAGTCAACGGGATCGCGAGAGTTATCGCGTCCATCGAGAAAGGCTACATCTAGGTTTCCGGGGAAGTTCCAAACGCCAAGATCCGAGTTCCAATCCTCATGCCAATTGAGGCCGGTCGTCAGTGTCATCAGATGCCGCAAGGTGATGTTTTGTCGTCCATCACAAAACGGCAAACAGCCGGGGTAGCGCCATTGGGCGACCCAGTGTCCGGCCTTGTCGTCGACACTACTAATTTTCCTGTCAGCAATGGCCAATCCCACTAGAGTGGCGGTGACTCCCTTAGCGACTGACCAGCTATGATGAATCGTGTGTTGATCGGTGCAGCCGCTCGCTCCATCAGGCTTATCGCAGCCAAAGTAGCCCTCGCCGACGATATATCCGCGTCTTATCACCAAGACGCTGCTGGTTCTGTTTTCGGCTCCGGCGGCCTTTTTGATGGCTCCCCTCAGGCGCGTTGCATTGATGCCCAATTTTTCAGCTTGGCATGTGCGCCACCCAGCGCTGATATCGTAGTCACGGATGGCGCCGCCGCCGCAGTCATCACTTTCTGGCTGGACGTTAATTTGAGTGGGATTAATGACGCCGAAATGACCTGGCTGGAATTGGAGCGTTTTGATGTTGAAGCCCAAGCAGCCAGCTAACAACATCAAGGGCGACGATAGTAATGTAAATCTATGTATCGACATTACTTCCGCTGCCGCCTCATCTTTAAGCGAGCCATCCCTTCTTCGATAGCCAGGTAAAGGCTAGGGACAACTAACAGAGTTAAGATCGTAGAGCTAATAACGCCGCCGATAGTAGCAATGCCGAGGCTGCGTCTAGCTTCTCCCCCGGCTCCCAGCGCTGCTGCTACTGGTATCATCCCTGCAATCATAGCTACCGAGGTCATGATGATGGGCCGCAGACGCAGCGGGGCAGCCTCAAGAATCGCTTGCCTTGGGCTCTCGCCGGCATCGCGCACTCTTTGGACGGCAAAATCTACCAGGAGAATACTGTTTTTGGCGACAATCCCAGCTAGAAGAATCATCGCTACGCCGCCGTATAAATCCAGTGGAATTTGGAAGGCGAGCAGCGCCAGCACGGCTCCGGTTGCCGCTAGCGGAATGGCGGCCATAACGCTGATCGGTTGCGTGAACGATTCAAAAAGGCTGACTAAAATCATGTAAACAAATAAAATTCCAAGTCCGATGGCCCAAACTACATTGCTATAAAGTTCATCCATTTGCTGATTCTGTCCGGAGATCCGCATCGCATAATTTTGCGGCAGCGGCATGGCGTCCAACTTTTCTTGGAGTTGAGTGACAATGTCGCCTAGTGCCGCGCCAGGGGCGAGATTCGCACCGATTCTTACCATGCGCTGACGATTTTCTCGTGTGATTATGGCAGCACCTGACCCGGCTTCCATGTGTGTCACAGCACTAATGGCAACACCTTGGGCAGCTTTATTGGTGGTCGATTTGTTGTAGATATTGCGCCTGAGCAAATCATCTGGAGCAGTATAGCGCCCATTTTTCAATCTAACTCGAATCGGAACTTCATCGTCAGCAACCATGATACTGTTGCTCGCATCGCCCTGAATCCAGGTGGCGAGTGCGTTGCTGATTTGTGCGGCATTCACGCCAAACTGCCCGGCACGCGATGGATCCGTGCGTATTTGAATCTCAGGTATACCTTCAGCCTGCACCTGTCCTACGTCTGCGACTCCTGGGATCTTGGTCAGCACCGAGCGAACGTCGCGACTAATCTCCGTGAGCTTGGCAATATCTTCACCGCTGATGATGATGGCTAAAGGCTGAAAGCGCCCTGTGCTGCCAGCGAGTGGATCTGCTGGTTCCGAAATACGGACGTTATATCCTGGGAACCCGTTTAGTAGTGCGCGTACCTGAGTGCGCACACCGCCAAGCTCAGTTTGATTCCGTGCAGCATTGGGATCGACTCGCAGAGTCATGTCGACGGAAGCATAGCCGGACTGGCCCGTTCCTGCATTGACGGTCCAGCCCTTGAGGCTTGGGACGGTGCGTACGCGCTCTTCCGCGCTATTGGCAACGGCCACGAC
>CAIWTN010000118.1 GCA_903915625.1 uncultured Pseudomonadota bacterium
GTACTGGCCGAAGCCCGCCGCAACGGCGCGCAATTGCCGGTGACGGCACTGGTGGACCAGTTCTATGCCGAAGTGCAAAAGGCCGGCGGCAAGCGGTGGGATACATCGAGCCTGATCTCGCGGCTGAAGCGATAGCCGCACGCAAGCATCCGGCGGGTCCGGTTTGGAGAAGGTGGGGGAGAGCGGAGTGCTGCTGGGGGCAGTTCTCTAGTCTCTTTGTGAATGCACTCCGCCGGAATCTCGCCTTCGCGCATGCTCGGGTCTTAAACCAATTCCGACCCACCCCCCGGAATGGACAGCTTGCGCAAACCGCCTCCCCCTTGGGGTGGATGAATTTATGCCTAGCAGAGGATGGGAATAAAGTCAAGACAAGCAACACCTAACCCTCTTTACTTGTGCCGATAACTTATGGCAACCAGTAATTGAGGAACGGGAGGCGGGGCTTGGGCGAAGAAACAAAATCAGTGGATGCTTACGAGCGTGGATCGAGGGCCTCGCTCGTGGAGAGCTTCGAAATCCGTGGGCTGCATGGCTACAAGAACATTTCTCTGAACATGCCATACGCAGCGGGAATAGTCATCGCAAGCAATGGCTCAGGAAAAACAACTTTACTCGGCGCGCTTGATGCATTTTTGAAAGGGCAATTTTCGAGATTGCGCGGCCTTTCTTTTGACGAAATTCGCTGTCGAATTCGTGGTATAAATGATGAACTCATAGTCAAACGCACTGATGTAGACTCCTATTTGGAATCGTCGAGCAGTAAAGAATTTGAGAAGATTGCAAAACGGATCGAGGTTGAGCCGAGAAATTTATTCAAATTTATTGTTGAAGATTTTAGCAGAGTTAATCGGGTTGATTTCTGGCGCTTCGAAAATGATACTTTCGATGCGATTTTGAGGTCGGTAAGTTACCAAGAACAAGACGCCTTTGACCTGTGCACAAGCATCGCAAGAAGCATAAACATTGAAGAAAATCCAATCTTCAAAGTTCAGATCGATCTAAGTACTCGATTGAGCGAAATTGAAGTTGTCTATTTGCCAACGTACAGGCGAATAGAATTATCTCTAGAGGAAAATGAAGCCGATAGACCGCGCTCTCGAAGACGCCGGGACTTCAAGTTCTTGCCAGCTACAAACTTGTTTACTGGAGATATTCAGTTTGGTCTAAGAGACATTCGGGATCGGCTTCAGGAGCTGAATCGAAAGATATCTGTTGAATCAAACTCAGGTTACAGAAAACTATCGGCAGACATTATCAAAGATCTTTTTTATGGCACATATGATGATAACGATTTTGACAATGACAACAATCTTCCAGACCAAGATGCGCTGAAGCTATTTTTCTCAAGACTTCAGCGAGGCGATCAGCATCCATATAACCCGTATCTAAATGTCCCTGTGCCTGAATTGAATTGGGAGAACTTAAAGGACAGCTCACGCAAGACGCTGAGATATTTTTTATTCAAGCTCAACAGTGTGATTAACTCAACACGAGGTACCGAACTTCGTGTGGAGGACTTCATAACGGTATGCAATCGATATTTGGCTGGAGGAAAAAGCTTGTCTCCAGTCAGCGAGGGCGATGTAGTTGATAGACATTCGATTGATTCAAAGTACTTCCGATTCAACCGAGAAAGCTTAGAAGTTAGTCTGATCAGCCGACTATCTGGACGGCCTATGACATTTGAGTCGCTGTCCTCTGGCGAAAAACAGATGGTATCTCTTTTCTCACGACTGTATCTTTATGAAAAAGAAAAGTTGTTGCTAATTGATGAACCCGAGTTGTCGCTGTCTTTGGATTGGCAACGCAATATCTTGGTTGATCTAATTTCGGCAAGCTCTTGTAGGCAAATCGTCGCCATTACTCATTCTCCATTTATCTTCGACAATTGTCTCGAGCCATTTGCAAGCTCACTCGGTCTTTCGGTCGATTTTTCCGATGTTATATCTGGGTCTTTTGCAGATGACTGAAAGTATTTCTGTAAGAGGAGTTCTGTCAGCAGAGCTCTCAGCGATGATAGCTGCTCGCGATACTAGGGCAGCACAAAAGTATAAACTTTTGCAGCTTCGTGCATTAATGCCTGATACGGCAATTTTTGTCATCGAGGGAGATGACGACAAAATCGTATATGGAAACTGGTGTAAGAAAATTGATCCTAGCTTTGAGTTTGAGCCATTTCCATGCAAAGGAAAACGAAGCGTCCTTCGGCTCAGAGACGCCGTGTTAGCTGATAAGCACAATCTATCAAGAATGGTTTTCTTCTTTATTGATAACGATTTTGATGGTTGGGGGGATCACGGGCCTCATGAATCCACTTTTAAGTTAGCCGCACATTCTGTCGAAAACTACCTAGTAAGCCATGGCGTCCTTCGTTCGATTCTCACTAACTGCTTTCATTGTGAAGGTCATCCAGCAGTTCGAGAAAGCATCGTGGTGAGGTTTAGAGAGTGTTTTCGGAAATTTCTTGATGCTTCAAGGCCGATTAACCAGGCTTTGTTTTTCGCAGCAAAACTTCGGATTGAGATAATTATAAAACCTTCTTCAATTGACAAATTCGTTGGAGTTACACTCGAAAATGTTGTGCTTAAATTTGACGACGTCAATGAGGTTGTGAGCCTAGCGCGTGAGCCAACCGCTGAAGAGTTAGCTCAACTGAGCGTGGAATTTGATGGTTTGGATCCAGAATTTGCATATCGTGGAAAATACGCTTGGGAGTTTTTTAGACGTTGGATTTTCTTATTGGGGAAGGAGTACGGCAGCAGAACTAATGGATGGTTTGAAGATTTAGAGGTTGGTCGTAAACTAAGAGAGCATGAAATTTCACTAGGAAGTGCCGCTATTGGATCGGACTTGCCGATTGGATTAAAGGAGTTTGTGTTGGCTGCGGCCGCGCCAATCACCCCCTCAACCCCCGCGCCACATCCAGCGCAAAATACGTCAGCACCCCATCCGCCCCTGCGCGTTTGAACGCCATGAGTGACTCCGCCACCACCTTGTCCTTGTCCAGCCAGCCGTTCTGTGCCGCCGCCATGATCATCGCGTATTCGCCGGAGACTTGATAGGCGAAGGTTGGCATGCGGAATTCGCGTTTCAACGCGCTCAAAATATCCAGATAGGGCAGGCCGGGTTTCACCATCAGCATGTCGGCACCTTCCGCCACATCCAGCGCGGCCTCGCGCAGGGCTTCCGCAGCATTGGCGGGGTCCATCTGA
>CAIWTN010000119.1 GCA_903915625.1 uncultured Pseudomonadota bacterium
AATGTTGCGCGCTGCGTTTACGTCACGGTCATGTACCGTTGCGCAGACGCTGCACTGCCATTCTCTTACTCGCAACCCGATCCGCGGATGTGCTGTTAGACACACCGAACACGTCCGGGTGGAGTCCCTTTCATTTATTTCTATCGCCTGTCCCCCAGCTCTCATGGCTTTGTAGGTGACTTGCGTCTTGAACATGCCGAGTCCCTGATCCAAGCTTACCGCCGCCATCGCCCGGGAGCGATTCATCAGCTTGCAAGGGACATTTCCGATGTAGACCCTCCGGTACTCCTCAACAAGGCGCGTCGAGGCTTTATGGAGGAAGTCAGCCCTGGCATTCGCTACCTTAGCGTGCAACTTTGCCACCCGCCTGCGCTTCGGTAGTGGACCAAACTTGCGACTCTTGGACTGGCGCCGCCGAGCACTGATACGCGTCTGCTCGAGCCGGCGAATTTTCACTAAGTATCGCTCGCGCAGCCTAGGGCCATCGATTTTGGCACCGCTAGACAATGTCGCCAGAGTCTTAACGCCAGGGTCAATGCCGACCTCGCCGTCCTGACTTTGATACTGGAGGCTGCTACTTTCGAACGTCAGATTTAGGTACCAGCGGCCCTGAGAGTCCTGACAAAACGAACCGGTCTTGATCACCGCATCATCCGGCAGGATGCGGGATGCCCAGAATTCGAAAGTCTTCTTGGCATAGCTGACACAGCCGCGTCCGCGGCCTCGCTGCTTGCCGCTGAGCGGTCCCGTCCACACTCTAACATCCGCACATGAGATTTTGACCGCAGATGCTTTGAAGGGAATCCACCCCAGTGCACGCTGTCCACGCCAACGGAGCAATTTTTTGAATTGCTTGCGGCGGCGTGCATACTCTTCTGCCACTGCCTGCACAGTCTGACTGTGGAGTCCCAAGTCTTTGGCCGCTCCAGCGGCTAAATTGCTCAGCTCGAATGCCGATAGAAAATTCGCGATGACTTTTTCACTGCCATCCTGAATCTTGATGATCTTCGCGGAGCGGCGCCTGAGCGCAGTGATCTGTGTTTCTTTGAAAAAATTCCAGCAAAAATTGACTGACTTCGCCATGGCACTCAGCCTTCGCCCGGCGCTGCCACTATCCTTTATGCGAAATCTCCAGGTGGTCAACATTCTAATATTCCGCTACGACGATACGCTGTATGACTATTGGTCTATGGAGACAAAATCAGACATTAGAACTGGCAGACATTGTGTATTCAACCTACATGTGCACTTGGTCTTCGTCGCTAAGTATCGCCGCCGAGTATTCACCGCGGCGATTCTAAACGACCTACGAGCAAGCTTTAGCAAAGTCTGCAATGACTTCAAAGCGACATTAGTCGAATGTGATGGCGAAGGCGATCATGTACATCTACTTGTCACTTATCCGCCAAAGGTGGCCATCGCCAAACTAGTGAACAGCCTCAAAGGTGTGTCGTCGCGACTGATTAGGAGCAAAGGCTACTCGAGTGTGGAGCGCGCCTTGTGGGGCGGGAGCCTTTGGTCCCCAAGTTACTTTGCCGCTTCATGCGGCGGCGCACCGCTATCGATCGTGAAGCAATATATCGAGGCGCAGAAAACACCGTCATGAACTCGCTAACGCTTCGCGCTAGCTCGGGCTGGTGCCTTATATACCCGCCATGAATGGCAGGGTTTTACGGCACCAATTATAAACGCAAAAGCCTCAACGTCGTCTCTCACTCAATTGTGTAAGAGACTGGCGTGTAGGGCGAGGAGCACGTAGTTCCACATTCAGCGGGAAAGTTGAAACTATAGATCCTTCCATTGTTAATCAATTGATCAGCAGTGTCATAGACACGGATCTTATAGGGCGCTTTAACTCCGGCCGGTAATTCATATACCTGCCCATTATCTGCAACCATTTTAGCAGCGCGCCATTGACCCTCAACCAAGGCTTCGACACCGTGGATGCCATTTTCGAGGCGCGAGACAATTATAGGCAGCCAAAGGGCTTGTGCATTCCGCGCCAAGGCGATTTCAATATCCCCGTTATAATTAGGCGCAGGGATATAAGTCCAAGTCACTTGCCGATTACCCCAATGTTGCGGTAACTCTATCGCTTCCTCGCTACCTTTTTTAAACTGAGTTAATGCCGCTATCGAAAGATCCAAATGATATGGATCATCGCGGCACCATGCATTTCCATCTTGGCAGCTATCCGCCACCAACATAGCCAAGGTGGCTCCGTTAAATCTGTCGCTCACCCAAGGCACGCCCTTGGCATCATGACAAAATCCACTATTCGGCGCGCCATCGTTGTTACCAGTACAATAATCACCAATCGTGACCTGTAACCAACGACCACAATTGCGCCCATTGTCAAACGCACCCACTACTGAAGACTGCTCAACAACAATCGGTCGTGGAAAATTCACTGAATAATTGCCAGGTGTATTCTGCACATTCAGTGCGACAAAGTTTTGGGTCTCTAGTTTATCTTGCGGTATGCCACAGCCGCCTGCAGGAACACCTAAACCGTCAAAGTGGGTGGCATTACCAGTGAACGGACCCGCGCCAAACAACAGTGGAGTGGGATTGCGGAACGGCACTTGCTCGCCTGAAGTTTTAGGGCGGCGCTCTGCTCCGTCGTCTACGGAGTGCTGACAATTGGCAGTCAAAGCAAAGAGACAATACACAGCCAGTGCTTTAACATTACTCATAATTTCCTCGACCTCTCTTTCCTAGAAATGAATGTCAAAAATTTCTACAAATCTCAAAGTGTGACGCTCAGGGATTTTACATCGGCTCCATTCAGGAGCGGAGCGCCGGTAGCCAGGGATTGGGGCACCCTGTAACTACTAAGTAATTTGGCAATTACTGCTTCAGATAAACGAAAGAAAATCTGGCATGGATTCTGCAATAAACTAACTTGCGTGAGTTCCTCCTTACCTCCTGTATAGTGAGCCGATTCGCCTTAGCGGTATGAATCGGCTCACATTTTTTTTTCTTAAAAATAGCTAGATTTGCTTCGATAGTACCGCCATGCGAGCGTACTTCAAAGCAATTGCTTCATGAAAATTGAAATTAATAAATCAGAGAGAGAGAGAGAGTCAGAGTAGCTTGGTAGGAACTTTCTGGCTCCGATTATATTCGAGCATTGCTTTAGGCAACTCGGCACTCAGTGCCGCGGCTCGACGAGCAGGATCCGGATGGGTGCTCAGGAATTCCGGCAAAGTTCCGCCCAGCTTCGCCATACGCTGCCAAAGTGCAATCGCCTCGCTTGGGTCATAACCGGCACGAGCCATATAAACAATTCCCATTGAGTCTGCTTCGGCCTCTTGTGCTCGACTAAAAGGCAGGACGACCCCAAATTTCGCACCCAAGCCAAGGGCAGCCATTACTAAAGGGCGACGTTCTGAGTCGCCCATTAAAGCGTTCACAGAGAGCAGAGCTCCTTCAATTA